>NZ_JBIAGU010000027.1:0-127638 GCF_042869935.1 Kitasatospora sp. NPDC006697 | reverse complement strand
CGCAGAGCGGCACAGCAACCACCGGAATAGGGCGGCCCCGTGCACAGCGTCCTCGCTAGTGTTTTTGTTACTAAAGGAATCTCCAACCCCGATCAGAATGATCGAGGCCGGGGATGTCAACATATCTGGCGTTGACTTTTGGCACGCTGTTGAGTTCTCAAGGAACGGACACTTCCTTCGAGCCCGCTCTCGCGTTCTCTCCGGGCGCTTCGTTCTTTCGTGTTTCCAGCTTATCAGATGTTTTCCGTGCCGTTTCCGGCTCCGGATTTCGTCCGATTCGCTTTCGCCTTTCGGCGCTCCCGAACTCTACCAGAGTTTCTCGGCCCGTTTTCCCCGCCGTTATCCGAATCGAAGTCCGAATTACCTGGCGGAGCCACGCGACCAGCGGGGCAACTCGGAGAACCTTACGCAACCGGTCAGGCAGAGTCAAACCGGCCCCGGACAGGTGAACTGTCCGGGGCCGGCGGGTGCCTGCGGGTACTGCGGGCGCTGCGGGTCAGTGGACCTCGGTGATCTCCGGGCCGCGGTCGAACGGCTTGAGCGAGGCCTCGCCGCCGAAGCGGTTCTCGCCCTCGGCCGGCGCACCGACGCCACCGTCGGCCACCATCTGCGCGTCCTCGGGGAGCTTCAGCACGATCGGGTCGCGGGGAGCCATCGGGGCCTCGCCGCGGACCACGACGGTCTGCCGGAAGACCTGCTCCAGCACCGCGGCGGCCTCGGGCTGCACGGCGGCCTGGCCCGAGATCACCCCGCGGAGGAACCAGCGCGGGCCGTCGCAGCCGACGAAGCGGACCAGCTGCACCCCCTGGGTGCCGTCCGGCAGCTGCACCGGGACCTGGGCGCGCAGGTGCCAGCCCAGCGTGCCCTCCTCCTCCTCGACGCGGCCGCCCTGGGAGGTGATGCCGCCGGCGATCTCCTCGCGGACCTCGCTCCAGATGCCCTCGGACTTGGGGGCGGCGAAGGCCTGCAGCTGGATCGCGCTGTTGCCGAGCACCAGGGTGGCGGCGACGATCGCCTCGCCGGCCACCTCCACCCGCAGCTCCATGCCCTCGACCCCGGGCACCAGCAGACCGCCGAGGTCCACCCGGCCCTCGTTGGGGCTCTCCAGCTCGGAGTGGTCCCAGGGGCCGTCCGGACGCGGCGCGGGCGGCAGCCCGACCTTGTCGGCCGGGTCCAGCTCGGTCTCCTCGACCTCGGTCGAGTCCTCGATCTCGGAGCTCTCGGAGTCGGCGGAGTCTTCGACGTCATCGGCCGTCTCGTCGGCGCTGATGGCGTCCTCGGCGAGCTGCTCGACAGCGTCCTCGCTCTTCTGGCGACGACGGAACACGGTCACTGTCCTTCCCGGTCCAAGACCGATGCGATTACCTGCTCGTACCTGCTCAACGCTTGCACCGCTCAAACCGCCGCGTGGCCGCCGGTCGAGCCGAAGCCGCCTTCGCCACGCGCGGACCCGGGCAGTTCGGCGACCTCGTGGAAGCGGGCCTTCTCGACCTGCTGGATGACCAGCTGGGCGATCCGGTCCCCACGGCGGAAGCTGACGCGCTCGCGCGGGTCCAGGTTGACGACGATCACCTTGATCTCACCACGGTACCCGGCATCGACCGTCCCCGGGGCGTTCACGAGCGCAACTCCGCAACGAGCTGCCAGGCCGGAGCGCGGATGCACGAACGCCGCGTAGCCGTCCGGCAACGCGATGGCCACGCCGGTGGGAATGACCGTCCGCTCACCGGGTTCCAGCTCGGCGTCGACGGCGGCGACCAGGTCCGCTCCGGCGTCTCCCGGCTGGGCGTAGCCGGGCAGCGGGAGGTCGGGATCCAGCCGGCGGATCAGGACGTCGACCTGGGGACGGGAGTTGGGGGTCACGGGTTCACCTCGAAGGCTCTGGCACGCTTCAACAGATCAGGGTTGTCCAGGGCGGCCTTGATGTCCGCCGGACGACCGTGCGTGGTGAAGTGTTCCAGCTTCACCTGAACGAAGAGCGCGGACGCCCGGATCGCGACCGGTCCGTCGGGCCCGCCGATCCGGCCCTCGCCGGCGCAGTAGATCTTGCGGCCCTGCAGTCCGATGACCTCGGCGTGGATGTGCAGCACCGAGTCGACCGGCACCGGCTGGAGGAAGTCGGTCTCCAGCCGACCGGTGACCGAGGCGGTGTGCAGCATCCAGTTGAGCGAGCCCAGGGTCTCGTCCATGGCCGTGGTGAGGATGCCGCCGTGGGCCAGCCCGGGGCCGCCCTGGTGGCTCTCCTTGACGGTGAACTCGGCGTGCACCTCGACGCCTTCGCCGGCCCGGATGTCCATCTGCAGGCCGCCGGTCTGCTGCGGTCCGCAGCCGAAGCAGTGCACGTAGTGCGAGCCGAGGGCGGTGCCGGGAGCGGGTGCGTCGGGGTGGCGCTCGGGCGCCGTGGCACCCGCGGGCGGCGTGGTGGGGGTACTGGTGGGGGTGCGCGGTACGGTCACGGGCCAGACCCTACCCGCGGGTAGGTCAGATGCAATGGCCGTCCGGATGTCGGCCTGGGACAGAATGGCCATATGTACGACGAACGCCTTACCGCGCCCCGCTCCTGGTGGCTGCTGCCGGTCGCGACCGGCGCGTCGCTGGCGCTGATCATGCTGAAGTTCGGCCCCGTCCCCGGGCTGATCGGCCTGCTGGTGGGGCTGGTGGCCGCCGCGGTGGCGCTGAGCTCCTACGGCTCGGCGCGGATCCGGGTGGTCCAGGGTTCGCTGGTGGCGGGCCAGGCGCGGATCCCGGTCTCGGCGCTGGGCGAGGCCCGGCCGCTGGACGCCGCCGAGGCGGTGGCCTGGCGCTCGGTGAAGGCGGATCCGCGGGCCTTCATGCTGCTGCGCAGCTACGTGCGCACGGCGCTGCGGGTCGAGGTGACCGATCCGGCCGACCCCACCCCCTATCTGTACCTGTCGACCCGGGATCCGGAGGGGCTGGCCGCCGCGCTGGCCGCCGCCCGCGGCTGATCCGGCGGGCCCGCCGCACCGTGCGGGCCCCCGGCACGACGAAGGGACGGTCCGTCGCGACGGACCGTCCCTTCGTCGTTGGAGTGCGCCCGGAACCGGGTCGCGGGATCGGCCTCCGGCCCGCTGCTGCGGGCCGGCCGGGGCGTTTCGCCGAGTCTGGCGGCGGTGCGGTGCACCGTGGCCATCTGGATCGGACCGCTCCGTCCTGACTCAGGCGCAGTCGCGGCAGATCGGGTGGCCGTCCTTCTCGTGCGAGAGCTGGCTCCGGTGGTGCACCAGGAAGCAGCTCATGCAGGTGAACTCGTCGGCCTGCCTCGGGAGCACCCGGACCGACAGCTCCTCGTTGGAGAGGTCGGCGCCGGGCAGTTCCAAGCTCTCCGCCGAGTCGAAGTCGTCGACGTCCACCGAGTTGGTGGTCTTCTCGTTCCGGCGGGCCTTCAGTTCCTCGATGCTGTCCTCGTTGAGGTCGTCATCGGTCTTGCGTGGGGTGTCGTAGTCCGTAGCCATGTTCGCTCTCCCCCTCTGGGTGTGTGCGGTATCTCCAGCGCACGTAACGCACGAGGGGCCGGTCTTGTGCCCGACCCGAGGCCGAGATTGTGCCTTACTTCAAGCCCTGTTACTCAATCGACACTCAGCGGCGGGCCCGACCGGGTGATCGGGGACGCCTCCGACGGGCTTGCGGACAGTGGCCGCTGGGGGCGTTTCACTCTCCGATGTCGAATACGGGTGGTGATGGTACGCCCTGTCCAGCACTGGCGCCAAGCGGGCCCGGCGCAGGTGGGAGCGGGATTTCCGGTGGGACGGGGCGGCATTCCGGGGAGCCGGCCCGATCACCCTCCGCAGTGATCGCCGCGAGCCCGGCGATCACTCTGCGAGATCATCCGAACGTGTGCCGTGCGCTGCTGTGAGCTTGGTTACAGCAGCGCACCTTTCCGGCGAATCGGCCTGAACCGGACCCCTTCCGCGGGGCCCGGAACGCCTGCGGAACGCCTCAGCCGGCCTTCCGCCCGGCCACGGCGGCACGGCGTGCCAGCAGGGCGGCCTGCCGCTCGTCGAACTTGACCGCCTGGGCGTTCAGGCCGTCCATGAAGAGCCCGAGCTCCTGCTGCGCCTGCAGCCCGGCCGGGCCGAGCCCGGTGAGCTCCAGCACCCGCAGGTGGCGCAGCACCGGCTGCAGCACGTCGTCGTGGTGGATCCGCAGGTTGTAGATCCCGCCGATGGCGATCTGGGCCGCCGAGCGCTCGAAGCCGGGCATCCCGTGGCCGGGCATCCGGAACTCGACCACCACGTCCCGGATGGCCTGCATCGCCAGGTCGGGCGCGATCTCCAGCGCCGCCCGCAGCAGGTTCCGGTAGAAGACCATGTGCAGGTTCTCGTCGTTGGCGATCTTGGCGAGCAGCTGCTCGCAGAGCGGGTCGCCCGAGTAGTGGCCGGTGTTGCGGTGCGAGATCCGGGTGGCCAGCTCCTGGAAGGCGACGTAGGCCACCGAGTGCAGCATGCTGTGCGCGTTGTCGGACTCGAAGCCGGCGCTCATGTGGTCCATCCGGGCCCGCTCCAGCGCCACCGGGTCGACCGCCCGGGTGGCCAGCAGGTAGTCGCGGATGGCGATGCCGTGCCGGCCCTCCTCGGCCGTCCAGCGGTGCACCCAGGTCCCCCAGGCGCCCTCCCGGCCGAACATGGTGGCGATCTCGTGGTGGTAGCTGGGCAGGTTGTCCTCGGTGAGCAGGTTGACCACCAGCGAGATCCGGCCGAGCGGGGTGACCTTGGACTGCTCGACCGCCCACGGGTCGCCGCCCATCACGCCGTCGAAGTCCCGCCCCTGGCTCCAGGGGACGTACTCGTGCGGCATCCACTCCTTGGCCGCCTTCAGGTGCCGGTCCAGCTCGGTCTCGACCACCTCTTCGAGGGCCAGGATCAGCCTGGCATCGGTCCATGCGGTCGAGACGGTGCGCTGAGCGGGGGCAAGGGTCACGACGGGGGCTCCTGGAGAAACGTTGCACGTGCTGGTGCGTCGGGCTGCTGCTTGCTACCTACGCCTTCGTACCTTACGGCAGCGTAGGTTACGGCAGCGTAAGTAGTACTGCCCGAAAATGACAAGCGCCCCGGCCGTCCCTTCCCGCAGGTGAAGGGCGTGGCGCGGGGCGCTGGGCGGCCGTGCGGCCGGTCAGGTACCGGGGATTCGTACCCGCATGGTCAGGCCGCCGCCGGGGCGGGCCACCGCTTCGATCGCTCCGCCGTGGGCGCGGACCACCGAGCGGACGATCGACAGGCCGAGGCCGACGCCCTTGTCGCTGCGGACCCGTTCGGACCCCTTGAGCCGGCGGAACGGCTCGAAGATGTGCTCCAGTTCGTACCCGGGCACCACCGGCCCGGTGTTGCTCACCACCAGCTCGCCGGCCCCGCCGGCGGACGGCGTGGTGCTGATCTCCACCCAGCCGTCCGGCACGTTGTACCGGACGGCGTTCTGCAGCAGGTTGAGCGCGATCCGCTCCAGCAGCACGCCGTTGCCGGAGACCGAGACCGGGTGCAGCTCGGAGCGGATCTCCACCTCCCGGTTGGCCGCCTCCGGCCGGACCTGCTCCACCGCCTGCAGGGCCACCTCGGAGAGCTCGACGGGCTTGCGGTCGACCAGCTCGTTGTCGCTGCGGGCCAGCAGCAGCAGGCCCTCCACCAGCTGTTCGCTGCGCTCGTTGGTGGCCAGCAGGGTGCGGCCGAGCTGCTGCAGGTCCTGCGAGGTGCCGGGGTCGGAGAGCTGCACCTCCAGCAGGGTGCGGTTGATCGCCAGCGGGGTGCGCAGCTCGTGCGAGGCGTTGGAGACGAACCTGCGCTGCGAGTCGAAGGAGCGGTCCAGCCGGTCGAGCATGTCGTCGAAGGTGTCGGCCAGCTCCTTCAGCTCGTCGTCCGGGCCCTCCAGCTCGATCCGGCGGTGCAGGTCCGAGCTGGCCACCTCGCGGGCGGTGCGGGTGATCCGGCCGAGCGGGCGCAGCACCCGGCCGGCCATCGCGTAGCCGGCCGCGAAGGCGATCACGGCCAGCGAGACCAGCACGGTGAGCGACTTGCGGAGCAGGATCTCCAGCTCGGTGTGGGCCTGGCCGGTGAGCGAGCCGGCCAGGAAGGCGTTGAGGTCGTTGCCGGAGAGAGTGCGGCCGTCGGCGGTCCTGATCACCACCGAGGAGTCGACGGTGATCGAGGGCAGCGTCAGGTCCCGGAACGCCTGCTGCACGAAGAAGTAGGTGATCAGCAGCAGCAGCACCCCGGCCATCAGGAACATCCCGCCGTAGAGCAGGGTGAGCCGGATCCGGATGGTCGGGCGGAAGGGCAGCCAGTTCAGGCCGTCCTCGGTCGGGTTCCGCTGGGGCGGCGGCGGGTCGGCGACCGGGCGCGGCGGGTGCGGGGGCCGCGGCGGCGTCGGGTGGGGACTGCCGGAGGGCCCGCCGGCGGTGGGCGGGGTGGTCATGGGTGTCATCCCTCGGATGGGTGGCGATGGGGTGCCCGGTCGGGGCGGACCGGCCCCGGGGCGGGTCAGATCCGGTATCCGGAGCCGGGCACCGTGACGATCACGGCGGGGTCGCCGAGCTTGCGGCGCAGGGTCATCACGGTCACCCGGACCACGTTGGTGAACGGGTCGGTGTGCTCGTCCCAGGCCTTCTCCAGCAGTTGCTCGGCGGAGACCACGGCGCCGCCGGCCCGCATCAGCACCTCCAGCACCGCGAACTCCTTGGGGGCCAGCTGGATCGACCGGCCGTCCCGCAGCACCTCCCGGCGCCCCGGGTCCACGGTGATCCCGGCCCGCTCCAGCACCGGCGGCAGCGGCACCGTGGCGCGGCGGCCCAGCGCCCGTACCCGGGCGACGAGTTCGCTGAAAGCGAACGGCTTCGGAAGGTAGTCGTCCGCGCCGATCTCCAGTCCCTCGACCCGGTCGCTGACGTCGCCGGAGGCGGTCAGCATGATCACCCGGGTGGCCAGGCCCTGCTCGACCACGCTGCGGCAGACGTCGTCACCGTGCACCAGCGGCAGGTCGCGGTCGAGCACCACCACGTCGTAGTCGTTGACGGCGATCCGCTGCAGGGCGGCCTCGCCGTCGTACACCACGTCCACGGCCATCGCCTCGCGGCGCAGACCGGTGGCGACGGCCTCGGCGAGCAGCTGCTCGTCCTCGACGACAAGAACCCGCACTGCGGTTGTCCCTTCTCTGGGGCGCGCGCGGCGGGCAGCGAGGTCCCGTGCGCGGGCCTGTGACTCCGACGGTGCCTCCATCCTGCCCCCTGGCCGGGTAAAGCAGCGGTAAGCCGGGTGCGCTGCACCGCCCCGGAGGGCCGCCGGGATGTGACGGCGGCAACTTTCCGGGTTTTCTCCGGCGGGGAGGTTTCCCGCTCCGCCGGACGGGGAGGACGAATGCACACCCGCGATCACGCCGTCAGGCTGTCGCACCCACCCGCCGCGCGTTCATCCGCACCGGTCGGGGGTTCGCACCATCCGCGGAGCGGCCCTGCCGCCGCACCCGTACCCGTACCGGGTCCAGCCACCGGACGGGAACACTCCGCCGGATACCACCGCCCTCCCGCCCGGAGAACGCTCGACCGCGCACGTCCGACACCGTAAGGGGGTCTGCCGCATGGACGCCTTCACCGCCGGAATCCTGCAGCGCATAAGGAACGCCGAGCAGGATCTGCACCGTGCACTCGAAGCCGGGGACGAGTTCCTGGCCGAGGTCGAACAGTCCGAACTGGAAGACCTGCGCCGGATCGCCGCCGACCACGGCGTCGACCCGCTGCTCTCGCTGCCCCGCAGCGCCTGACCCGGGCCCGTCCGCTCCGCCGGACGGCGCCCGCACCCTCCGGGCCGGTGAAACGGCCCCCGATACGTGGTGGAACCCCGGTGCGATCCTCGCACCGGGGTTCCGTCGCGTCCGGGCCCGTGGCGGAACTCGCGGTTCCGCCACGGGCCCGGTCGGCCTCCGCCCGAGGCTCAGTCGTGCCAGGCGCCCAGCTCCTCCAGCCGGGCCTGCAGTCGCTCGAAGGTGCCGGGCGGGGCGGCCACCACCAGCTCGCGGGCCGCCTCGGCGCCGGGCCGGCCGCCGGTCAGGGCGCCGGCCTCGCGGGCGATCAGGCCGCCGGCCGCCAGGTCCCAGGGCGCCAGGCCGCGCTCGTAGTAGCCGTCCAGCCGGCCGGCCGCCACGTCGCAGAGGTCCACCGCCGCCGCGCCGCCGCGCCGGATGTCGCGCAGTTCGGGCATCAGCCGGTTCAGCACCTCGGCCTGGTGGGTCCGGGTGGCCAGCGCGTAGCCGAAGCCGGTGGCGACCAGCGCCTGGCCCCAGGGCGGCGTCGGCCGGACCGCGATCGGGCGGCCGTCCAGCAGCGCGCCGCGGCCCAGCACGGCCTGGAACAGCTCGCCCCGGGCCGGTGCGAAGACCACCCCGACCACGGCCTGGCCGTCCAGCTCGGCGGCCACGCTGACGGCCCAGTTGGGCAGGCCGTACAGGTAGTTGACGGTGCCGTCGAGCGGGTCGACCACCCAGCGCACGCCGCTGGTGCCGGTCACCTCGGCCCCCTCCTCGCCCAGGTAGCCGTCCAGCGGGCGGCGGCCGGTGATCAGTTCGAGGACCAGCTTCTCCGAGGCCAGGTCCATCTCGGTGACCACGTCCACCGGGCTGCTCTTGGTGGCGGCAACCCCGAGGTCGGCCGGGCGGCCGTCCCGCAGCAGCGCACCGGCCTGCCGAGCGGCGTCCAGCGCCACCTCGAGCAGCTCGTCCAGCAGGGTCTCGTCGAGCGGGGTCTGATCGGGCACGGTTCTCCCTCGTTCGGTCGGCACGGGTCGGACGGGGTCAGGCGCCGGCCGCGGCCGGCCGGGGCGCCCGGGGGTTGGGGCAGCAGTCGACGGGGCAGCGGTCCCGGCTCGGCGCCAGCGCGCCCAGCCCGCACCGGGCGGCGGGCTCGCCGCGCTCGGTGGCGGCGCGCTCCAGCAGCAGTTCGCGGACGGCGGCCGCGAACCGCGGGTCGGCGCCCACGGTGGCCGCCCGGGCGACCGGCAGGCCGAGCTCGGCGGCCTTGGCCACCGCCTCGGTGTCGAGGTCGTACTTGACCTCCATGTGGTCCGAGACGAAGCCGATCGGCACCATCACCACGGCCGCCGCACCCTCCTTCTGACGCTCCGTCAGGTGGTCGCAGATGTCCGGCTCCAGCCACGGGGTGTGCGGGGCGCCGCTGCGCGACTGGTAGACCAGCCGCCATGGGCGGTCCGCCACGCCGGTGGCCCCGGCGAGGGCGTCGGCGATCAGCCCGGCCACCTCCAGGTGCTGGGCCACGTAGGCCCCGCCCGGGGTGCCGCGGGCCGGGTCGTCGGGGGCGCCGGAGCTCTCCGCCATCGCGGTCGGGATGGAGTGGGTGGTGAAGGCCAGCTCGGCCCCGTCGCGCAGTCCGGCGGGCAGTTCGGCCAGCGCGGCCAGGGTGGCGTCGATCATCGGCCGGACGAAGCCCGGGTGGTCGTAGAAGTGCCGCAGCTTGTCCACGGTGAGCTCCGGGCCGCCCTCCGCGGCCAGCACGGCCAGCGCCTCGGCCAGGTTCTCCCGGTACTGGCGGCAGCCCGAGTAGCCGGCGTAGGCGCTGGTGGCCAGCACCGCGACCCGGCGGTGGCCGTCGGCGGCCAGCTCGCGCAGCGCGTCCACCAGGTAGGGCGCCCAGTTCCGGTTGCCCCAGTAGACCGGCAGGTCGAGCCCGTGCTCGGCGAAGTCGGCGCGCAGCGCGGCCAGCAGCTCGCGGTTCTGCCCGTTGATCGGGCTCACCCCGCCGAACAGGAAGTAGTGCTTGCCGACCTCGGCCAGCCGCTCCTTGGGGATGCCGCGGCCCCGGGTCACGTTCTCCAGGAACGGCACCACCTCCTCGGGCCCCTCGGGACCGCCGAAGGAGAGCAGCAGCAGCGCGTCGTAGGGCGCCGGATCGGTGAGGGTCTGCGCGTCAGCCATGGCCCCGATCCTGCCACTGCGGGCACCGGGCACCGGACCGGCCCCGCACGGTACCGACCGGTTTATTCGGATGCGGGAAACCGTAAGCTGTCATATCGATAGATGTTCCTTACCGCTCTTCCCCCGAGTCCCGACCCGCCCGGAGCAGCCGTGCTGTCCAGCTACCGCCAGATATTCGCCGCGCCCGGCGCTGTCGCCTTCTCCGCCACGGGCCTGGTCTCCCGGCTGCCGATCTCGATGGTCGGGGTCGGCGTGGTGACGATGTTCTCCGAGCTGCGCGGCTCCTACGGCCTGGCCGGCGCGGTCACCGCGACCCTGGCGATCGCCTCGGCCGCGCTCGGCCCGCAGGTCTCCCGGCTGGTCGACCGCTACGGGCAGCGCCGGGTGGTCCGCCCGGCGACCGCGATCAGCGCGCTGGCCTCGGTGCTGCTGCTGGTCGCGGCCTGGCGCTCCTGGCCGACCTGGACGTACTTCCCGTGCGCGGTCGGGATGGGCGCGATGGGCAGCACCGGCGCGCTGGTCCGGGCCCGCTGGGCGCTGCTCTACCGGGACGACCCGGAGAAGCTGCACACCGCCTACTCGCTGGAGGCGGTGGTGGACGAGATCATCTTCATCGTCGGCCCGATCCTCTCCATCTGCCTGGCCACCTCGCTCTTCCCGGAGGCCGGCGTGCTGCTGGCCACCCTCTTCATGGTGGTCGGGGTGGCGCTGTTCACCGCGCAGCGCAGTACCGAGCCGCCGGCCCACCCGGTGGGGCGCGCCTCCGGCGGTTCGGCGCTGGCGGTGCCCGGGCTGCGGGTGCTGATCGCGACCTTCGTGGCGATCGGGTCGATCTTCAGCTCGGTCGAGGTGGTCACCGTGGCCTACGCCCGGGCGCAGGGCCACGAGTCGGCGGCCAGCCTGGTGCTCGCGGTCTGGGCGCTCGGCTCGGGCCTGGCCGGTGTGGTGGTCGGCACCCTGCACCCGAGCGGTCCGGCCCGGCGGCGGTTCCGGCGCGGGGTGGCGCTGATGGCCGTCAGCCTGGTGCCGCTCAACCTGGTGGCCACCTGGTGCGGCGGCACCGGCGGGCTGGTGCTGGCCGGCGCCGCGCTCTTCCTGGCCGGCTTCTCGATCTCGCCGACCATGATCACCGCGACCGGCATGGTCGAGCGGCTGGTCCCGCCGGCCCGGCTGACCGAGGGGATGTCCTGGATCACCACCGGCCTGGCCCTGGGCGTGGCCGGCGGCTCCTACCTGGCCGGCGTGGTGGTGGACGCGGCCGGCCCGGCGGCCGGCTACCGGGTCTCGCTGGCGGCCGGCGCCTTCGCCGTGCTGCTGGCCGCGGCCGGCGGCCGCTGGCTGGTGGCCGGCGCCCCGGCGGCCGCGCCCGAACCCGCCACCGTGGCACCGTGATCCACCCTGCCGACCCATGGACCGGCAGCTGACCTGGGGCTAGGCTCCCTACCCACTGGTAGCGCCCCCGGGTGCAGGATGGACGCAGGAGGCTCAGCATGACCCTGACCGCCGGCCGTTGGACCAACTGGGCGGGCAACCAGAGTGCCGAGCCCAGCCGGATCGCGGCGCCCGGCTCCACCGAGGAGCTGGCCGAGGAGGTCAAGCGGGCCGGCGCCGAGGGGCGCACGGTCAAGGCGGTCGGCTCCGGGCACTCCTTCACGGCCATCGCCGCCGCCGGCGACGGGGTGCTGATCCGCCCGGAGAACATGACCGCGGTGCGCGAGCTGGACCGCGGGGCGGGCACCGTCACGGTGGAGGCCGGCCTGCCGCTCTCCCGGCTGAACCGGCTGCTCTCCGCCGCCGGGCTGTCGCTGACCAACATGGGCGACATCGAGGTGCAGACCGTGGCCGGCGCGACCAGCACCGGCACCCACGGCACCGGCCGGGACTCCGGCTCGCTGGCCGCCCAGATCAAGGCACTGGAGATCGTGCTGGCCGACGGCTCGGTGCGGCAGTGCTCGCCGACCGAGCACCCCGAGCTCTTCCAGGGCGCCCGGCTGGGCCTGGGCGCGCTCGGCGTGATCAGTGCGATCACCTTCGGGGTCGAGCCGGCCTTCCTGCTCACCGCGCACGAGGCGCCGATGCGGTTCGACCGGGTGCTCGCCGACTTCGACCGGCTGACCCAGGTCAACGAGCACTTCGAGTTCTACTGGTTCCCGCACACCGACCGCTGCAGCACCAAGCGGAACAACCGCAGTCAGGGACCGGCCGCGCCGCTGCCCCGCTTCAAGGCCTGGCTGGACGACGACTTCCTCTCCAACACGGTCTGGGAGGGCGCCTGCCGGATCGGCCGGGCCTTCCCCGCCACCGTCCCGGCGATCGCCGCCGCCGCCAGCCGGGCCTGGTCCGAGCGCAGCTACACCGACACCGCCTACAAGGTCTTCACCAGCCCCCGCAAGGTGCGCTTCACCGAGATGGAGTACGCCGTGCCGCGCGAGGCGGCGGTGGAGGTGCTGCGCGAACTGCGCAGGCTGGTGGAGCGCAGCGACTGGCGGATCAGCTTCCCGGTGGAGGTGCGCTGCGCGCCCGCCGACGACATCTGGCTCTCCACCGCGAACGGCCGGGACTCGGTCTACATCGCCGTGCACCTCTACCGGGGCACCGCCGAACAGGGCTACTTCCGCACCGTCGAGCAGCTGATGACCGCACACCAGGGCCGCCCGCACTGGGGCAAGCTGCACAGCCGCGACGCCGGGTACCTGGCCGGCGCCTACCCGCACTTCGGCGACTTCACCGCGCTGCGCGACCGGGTCGACCCGGAGCGCCGGTTCGCCAACGCCTACCTGCGCCGGGTGCTCGGCGACTGACCCGCCGTCAGGGCGAGGCGGTGGCGGGGGACGCCGTCTCGGCGGCGGGGGCGGGCGGGGCGCTGCCGGCGTCAGCGGTGCCGCCGGTGCTCGGCCGGGCGGAGGGCGTGTCGGACGGTGTGGCCGGAGCGGAGGGCGTGCCGGTGGTGGCCGGGGCCGACGGGGTGCCGGTCGATCCGCTCGCGCTGGGGCTGGGGCTGGAACTGGGGCTCGTGCTGGGGGTCGGAGTCGAGCTGGGGCCGCCGCTCGGCGGACTGGACGGCCCGGCGGAGGCTGAGCCGGCCGGCGGGGCCGGGCGCTCGGCCGGAGCCGGTCCGCGCTGCGGGGTGGTCGCGCCGGAGCCGCCGGTGGTGAGGCCGGGCAGGATCGAGGTGCCGCCGCCGTCCTGTCCGCTGGTGATCGCGTGCATGTTCTGTCCGGTGGCCAACTCGACGACCACGATCGGCGCCATCGCCAATACGAACACCAGTGCTGATATCGCGGCATAGCCCTTCCAGGTCCACCGCCGCCGGGCCCGCCGCACCGGCGATTCGTTCCACGAATTGCCGGGTTCCGGTTCGTGGTCGTTCCGCCAGGCGGCGGGCGGCGCGCCGTCGACGACCGGAACCTGGCGCAGTCCGTTCGCCGTGCGATTCGGTGACCGGTCCGTCACTTCACGCAGTTGTTCGCCGGTGCGCCGGAACAGGTGCTGGAAGACCGCACCGCCGCAGGTCGCGCCGATGCTGACCACCGCGGCACCGGCGATCGTTCCGTACACGCCCAGCCCCGAGGCCAGCACCGCGCCGGCCACCGTCGCCAGCGCACTGGCCGCGACCTGGGCCATGCTCAGGTCGATCCGCCGGCCGCCGCCGGACCGCTCGCGCTGCTCGGACATCAGTTCTTCGCCACATCCTCGATATCTCGTCAGATCCGCCCCCCGGCCGCCCCCTCGGGCCATCGCTCCATCGGATAGGAACGGCCATTGTGCACAAAGAAGGACACAAGGGTCGAAAATCCGGTTCTTTCCAGTCGATATATGTGAAGATGATCACCGTCAGCTGATCGGCGGTCCGCCAATGGAGTCCCCCCTCTTGAGATTCCCGTGAATCGCGGGAGACTTGAGCGGCGAGCCGCCCCTGTGGATGCCACGAATGGAGTACTGTTCGTGGAGCCTGAGCCTTCGGTCACCCTCTCGACTGCCTTTTCCACCGGCAGTCCGGAAGACGCCCGGGGACTCGGGCGACGCACGGCGGCGCTCGACCCGAACCGTCGCTCCACATCCACGTGCGGGGACCGGCCGGGAGGCTGACGCGGCGTCATCACGGCGGCACGTCAAATAGGCCACCGTGCCACAGCGGTGTGTCCGGACCCAAGTCCGACACGCCGGAGAACTCTGCAAGGTTGTGGCAAGTCGACAGCGGGCAGGCCACACTCAGTACGGGAGCAGCGACGCAGGTGACGTCGGCAGGCACCACCCGGGAGGTAACCGTGCCCGAACTGCGGGTTGTGGCCGTCAGCAACGACGGCACACGGCTGGTGCTCAAGGCTGCCGACAGCACGGAGTACACCCTCCCGATCGACGAGCGCCTGCGCGCCGCCATCCGTGGCGACCGGCCCCGCCTCGGCCAGATCGAGATCGAGGTCGAGAGCCACCTCCGCCCCCGTGACATCCAGGCGCGGATACGAGCCGGCGCCTCCGCCGAGGAGGTCGCCCAGGCCGCCGGGATCTCGGTGGACCGGGTGCGGCGCTTCGAGGGTCCGGTGCTGGCCGAGCGCGCCTTCATGGCCGAGCGGGCCCGCAAGACCCCGATCCGCCGCCCGGGCGAGTCCACCGGCCCCCAGCTGGGCGAGGCCGTGGCCGAGCGGCTGGTGCTGCGCGCCGCCGAGAAGGACACCGAGCGCTGGGACTCCTGGCGGCGGGACGACGGCACCTGGGAGGTGGTCCTCTCCTACCGTTCCGACGGCGAGGGCCGCACCGCGAGCTGGACCTACGACCCGCCGCGGCGCCTGGTGCAGCCGAACGACGACGAGGCCCGCGCGCTGATCGGCGAGAACGTCGAGCGCGAGGAGGAGTCGGTCTTCCCCTTCATCCCGCGGATCGCCCGGCTCCCCCAGGACCGCCCGCACCGCCCGATGATCGAGCGGCCCTCGGCCGACCGGATCATGTCGCCGCCCGACCGCCTGCCCGCCCGCGAGGCGCGGGAGGCCAGGGAGGCGCGTGAGGCCACCGCGGCCGACTCGCTGACCAGCCTGCTGGACGTGGTCCCCGCCTACCGGGGCGATCTGACGGTGGGTCCGTCGGCGATCGAGGCCCAGCCGGTCGAGGAGGCCCAGGAGGTCGAGGAGCCCGCCGCGGCCGCGGCAGCCGCTCCCGCCGTCGGCGCGGGCTCGGCCTACGCGGACATCCTGATGCCCCGGGCGGTCGCCCCGCACCGGGAGCGGCTGGTCGGCACCACCGACCGGCAGGCCGAGGCGGACGGCGTCCGGCCCGGCCGCCGGGCCACCGTGCCGAGCTGGGACGAGATCGTCTTCGGCAGCCGGCGCAAGAAGACCGACTGACCGTCAGGGGCTGCCGTCCGGCAGCCCCTGACGTCTGCTCAGCCCCGCTCCGGGCCGGTCGCCACCGGCCGCTCCGGGTCGCTGGACCACTCGCTCCAGGAGCCCGGGTAGAGCGCCACCGGGTAGCCGGCCAGCGCCAGCGCGTTGTGCGCCGCCGTCACCCCCGAGCCGCAGTAGACGCCGACCACAGGCACCCCGTCCGCGCCAAGGGCCCGGAACCGCTCGGCCAGCTCGGCCACCGGGCGGAACCGGCCGTCGGGTGCGTTGTTCTCGAAGGTCGGCGCGCTGACCGCGCCGGGGATGTGCCCGGCCCGCGGGTCCAGCGGCTCCACCTCGCCGCGGTAGCGCTCGCCGGCCCGGGAGTCCAGCAGCAGGCCGGTGCGGGCCAGTTCGGCCGCCGCCGCCTTGTCCAGGGTGGGCAGCTGCCCGGGCACCGGCTTGAAGTCGCCCTCCTCGGCGGCCGGCGGCTCGGCGGTCACCGACTGCCCGGCCGCCCGCCAGGCCGCCAGCCCGCCGTCCAGCACCCGCACCTGCCGGTGCCCGGCCCAGCGCAGCAGCCACCAGGCACGCGCGGCCGAGGTGGCCGGCCCGCCGTCGTAGACCACCACCGGGCGGTCGGCCGAGACGCCGGCTCGGCGCAGCGCCGCGCCGAGCAGCTCCGGGTCGGGCAGCGGATGCCGCCCGCCGTCCCCGGGGGCCCCGGGCGGGGCGGCAAGGTCGCGGTCCAGGTCGACGAAGTGGGCGCCGGGCAGATGGCCGGCCGCGTACTGGTCGGCGCCGGTCTCGGTGCTCGGGCCGGCCGCGGGCAGCACGTAGCGGATGTCCAGCAGCACCGGCGCCGGGTCGCCGGCCAGCGCCTCGACCAGCTCGGCGACCCCGATCAGGGGCGAAGTGTTCTCCATGTCGGCCATTCTGCTGCCCGATCCGGTCACCCGGTCGCCCCCGGCGATGCTTTGTGCGCTCTTTGCCATGATTTCCGCGCGCTCGCCCCGCCTGCCGCCGCTGCGGGTGGGAGCATCTGCGCTGGGACCCGTGCCGCCGGGCCGGGTACCCCCGCGAGGAGGTCGGCGATGACGGCGGTTCAGGTCCGGGTTGCGCACGGCACACCCTGCTGGGTGAGCCTGATGACGCACGATGTCGAACGCGCCAAGGCGTTCTACGGACCCTTGCTGGACTGGAGTTTCACCCCCGGCCCGACCGAGCTGGGCGCCTACGTCCGGGCCAGCCTGCACGGCGCCCGGGTGGCCGGGATCGGCCTCGCGCCGGAACGGCCCGACCTGCCCGCCGAGTGGACCACCTACTTCGCGGTGGACAGCGCGGACAGCGCCTCGGCCCGGGTCCGGGACTGCGGCGGCACGGTGGCGGTCGGTCCGCTGGAGAACGGCCGGGCCGGGCGGCTGGCCATCGCGGCCGACCTGTCCGGCGCCTTCTTCGGTCTCTGGGAGGGCCGCGACCACCTCGGCTGGGAGGTGGTCGGCGAGCCGGGCGCACCGGTCTGGAGCGAACTGGTCACCAATGACGAGCCGCTGGCCGCCGCCTTCTACGGCTCGGTCTTCCAGCGCCAGGTGGTGCACGCCGACCCCTCGGCGGTGGCCCGCGGCGAGGAGGACGCCACCCTGCGGGTGGAGGGCCACCGGGTGGCCGGCCTGCGGCAGACCACCGACCTGCGCGACGGCCCGCCCCGCTGGCGGATCTACTTCGCCGTCGGCGACGCCGAGCTGACGGTCCGCCAGTGCGCGGCGCTGGGCGGCTCGGTGCTGGTCGGGCCGGCCGACACGCCGTACGGGCGGGTGGCCCGGCTGGCCGATCCGGAGGGCGGCCGCTTCTCGGTGGTGGAGCTTCCGGTGTTGGGGCTGTCCCCTGCCTGACGGCGGCTCAGACCTGCTCGAACGGCAGCACGTCCGGCGAGAGCGCGGCGGCCCGGGCGGTCGCGGCGGTCAGCCGGCGCCGGTGGTGGCGGCGGCAGAGCACCTCGTAGCCGACCTCGTCCTGGTTGACCGCGACGTCGCCGACCACCACCTGCGGACCCTCCACCACCATCACCCCGCCGACCGTGCGGGCGTTGTGGGTGGCCCGGGCGCCGCACCAGCAGAGCGCCTGCACCTGCAGCACCTCGACCCGGTCGGCCAGCTCCAGCAGCCGCTGCGAACCGGGGAAGAGCCGGGTGCGGAAGTCGGTGGTGATGCCGAAGGTGAAGACGTCGATGCCCAGCTCGTCCACCACCCGGGCGAGCTGGTCGACCTGCTCGGCGGTGTAGAAGTTGGCCTCGTCGCAGATCAGGTAGTCCACCTTGCCGCCGGCCGAGAGCAGCTGCACCACGTAGTGCTGGAACTCGAACCCCTCGGTCACCTCCACCGCCTCGGCGCGCAGGCCGAGCCGGCTGGAGATGGTGGAGGCGCCGGCCCGGTCGTGCCGGGCGAAGATGATGCCCTGCCGGCCGCGGGCGGAGTGGTTGTGGTTCATCTGCAGCGCCAGGGTGGACTTGCCGCAGTCCATCGTCCCCGAGAAGAAGACCAGGTCAGCCATGGTGGGGTGGGGGTGCCTCTCTCAAGGGGTACGGATCTCGAGCAGCGGTACCAGCTGCTCCACCGGGGTCATCGAGCCGTGCAGCCCGGTCATCGCGGACTCCCCCGGCTCGCTGCGGGAGGCGATCACCGCGATGTCGTCCCGGGCGGCCGCGACCACGTCGCCGATCCGGTGGTAGACCCGGTCGTCCACGGCCGGGCCGAACCAGCCCGCCTCGATCGCCTGGTCCCGGGTGGCCACCCACATCCGGTCGCCCAGCACCTCGCGCCAGACCGCGTACACGTCGCCGGCGGCGCCGGGCACCGCGTAGACGTGCCGGGCCCGGGCCTCGCCGCCGAGCAGGGCCACGCCGGCGCCGAGCTCCCAGTCCTCGTCGAAGTCGATCCGGTCCTCGGGCGCGATGTCGATCATGCCGTGGTCGGCAGTGACGTAGAGCACCGAGCGCGGCGGCAGCTGCTTGGCCAGCCGCTGGACCAGCCGGTCCACGGTGTGCAGCATCAGCCGCCACTCGTCCGAGTCCACCCCGAACCGGTGGCCGGTCGCGTCCAGCTCGCTGACGTAGGTGTACACCAGCGCACGGTCGGCGGCGGCGAGCTGACGGGCCGCCAGGTCCATCCGCTCCTCACCCGTGGTGCGGCCCAGGAACTCGCCGCCGGAGAGCGCCACCCGGGTCAGCGGGGTCTGCGCGAACAGCGGGGAGGAGACCTGGCTGGCCGAGACCCCGGCCTCGTGCACCCGCTGGAAGACCGTCGGGTAGGGCTGCCAGGCGTGCGGGTCCACCGGCGGCTGCCAGCGGAGCTGGTTCATCAGCCGCTGCTCCCCGGGTATCGCCACCGAGTAGCCGGCCAGGCCGTGCAGGCCCGGCGGCAGGCCGGTGCCCACCGAGGCCAGCGAAGTGGCGGTGGTGGACGGGAAGCCGGCGGTCAGCGGGCGGCCGGTGCCGCCCATCGAGCTGTCCAGCAGGCTGGTCAGGAACGGAGCCCAGTCCGGGTGCCGGCGGATCAGCTCCCAGCCGAGCCCGTCCACCAGGAAGACGCAGACCCGGTCGGCCGGGGCGATCGGCAGCGTGCTGGTGAAGCCGGGCACGCCGAGGCCCGCCGCCACCGAGGGCAGCAGGTCGCTGAGCGACCCGCCGCCGTAGCCGGGCGCGGGCGCGCCGGCCGGGTCGAGCGGGTCGAAGTCGAAGGAGCCGGGGCCGAAGGGCTGGTGGTGCGCCACGCCTCAGGCCCTGCTGATGGTGGCCTCGGACAGCGCCCGGGCGAAGAGCAGCGCCTGGGCCACCGTCTCGGGACCGTCGCCGGCCTCACTGACCCGCAGCGACAGGTCGTCGGCGGTCGCCGAACCGGTGTAGCCGTGGTCGGCCTCGCAGTTCGGGTCGGAGCAGCCGGCCGGCTCCAGGTCGATCCGCTGCACCGCACCCCAGCCGATGGTCAGCACCACCTCGCGGGGCAGCCGGCCCGGCGTGTAGGTCTCCGGGTTGGCGACCATCCGGCTCAGCACCACCGAGCCGATCCGGTCCAGCCGCACGCTCTCCGTCGAGGTGGTCGCGTACGGCACCGGGCTGGTGGCGTCGGCGGCCTGCTCGTCGGTGTGGCTGACCACGAACCGGGTCGGGGTCAGCACCAGCACGGTGACGTGCCGGCGGACCTCGTTGGCGTCGAAGGTGGTCTCCTGGTGCACCAGGTAGGAGGTGATCTGCTCGGGGCCCACCGCGGACTCCACGGCCTCGGAGACCAGCGCCGGGTAGTAGCCGCTGCGCTCGATCGCGGAGCGCAGGTCCTGCGTGGTGGTGGTACCGGTCTTCGCCATAACTCCATCCTGGCATGCCCCGCCTGCGCGGCGGGCTGGACTGCGCCGACCGCCGGGTGCCGAAAGGCGCAACCCAGGAAGGTTACAGCGTGCTCATGCTGCGCGGGCCCAGATCGCTGCGCAGCGGCAGCGGGGCCACCCGGACCGCCGCGCCGAGCACGGTGAGGCCCTTCGGGGCCACCACCACCGGCTCCAGCTCGACCGAGGCCACCTCCGGCAGGTCGTCCACCAGCTGGGAGACCCGCAGCAGCACCTCCTCCAGCGCACCGGTGTCCACCGGGGCCGCGCCGCGCCAGCCGAACAGCAGCGGGGCGGCCCGCACCTCGCGGACCTGGGCGGCCACCTCCTGGTCGGTGGCCGGGATCAGCCGGTGGGCCAGGTCGCCCAGCAGCTCGGCCGGGGCGCCGGCCAGGCCGAAGGAGAGGATCGCGCCGACCGCCGGGTCGACGGTCGCGCCGACCACCGTGTCCACTCCGCGCGGGGCCATCCGCTGCACCACCAGGCCCGCGCCCTCGGCGCCGCCGAGCAGCGCGGACAGCTCGCGGTGGGCCCGGCGCAGCCCGTCCTCGTCGGTCAGGTCCAGCCGCACCCCGCCGAGGTCGGGGCGGTGCCGCAGGTGCGCGGCGGTGGCCTTGAGGGCGACCGGGTAGCCGAGCGCGGCGGCCGCCCGGACCGCCTGCGCCTCCGCGACCGCCGGCAGCGCGCGCTGCACCTCGATGCCGTAGTGGCCGAGCAGCTCGGCGGCCTGCTCGGCGGGCAGGGTGAACCGGGCCCCGCCGGGCTGGGTGCGGGCGGCCGCGGCGGTGGGGCCGGTCAGCGCCCGCTCGACCAGGTCGCGGGCGGCGAGCTGGTCGATCCGGTCCAGCTCCGGTACCCGGGCGGTCTGCTCGGCGCTCTCCGCCGTCCGGCGCCACGCGCCGTAGCGCACGGCGTGCGCCAGGGCGCGCACGGCGCGCTCGGGGGCGGGGTAGGCGGGCACCGGATGGTCGGCGGCGCGCAGCACACCGGACAGCTCGCCGAGCGCCAGGTGGGTCAGCAGCAGCGGCTTGCCGAGCCGGCGGGCGGTCTCACCGGCGACCAGCAGGCCCTCGCCGAGCGCCGGGTCGTCGGCCGCCAGCAGCCGCTCCCCGGCCGACAGCAGGCCGGGGCCGGCCAGCGGCGGGATGGCCACCGCGATCACCGCGTCCACCGTGCTGTCGGCGAGCGCGGTCTCCAGCGCCACCCGGAAGTGCTCGCCGGTCGCGGCGGTGGTCAGGTCCACCGGCGGGCGCGGGCGCAGCCCGGCGCTCAGGCAGGCGTCGTGGGTGAGCAGGCCCAGCGAGTCGGAGTTGCCGACCACGGCCACCCGGTCGCCGGCCGGCAGCGGCTGGCCGGCCAGCAGTTCGCCGGTGTCCAGCAGGTCGGTGATGGTCTCCACCCGGACCACCCCGGCCTGCTGGAAGAGCGCGTCCACGGTGGCGTCGTTCAGCCCGCTGGCGGTCGGCGGCACGGCGTGGCCGGGCGGCAGCGAGCCGGTGTGCCGGGCCCCCTTGACCACCACGATCGGCTTGGCGGCGGCCAGCCGGCGGGCGATCCGGGTGAACTTGCGCGGGTTGCCGAAGGACTCCAGGTAGAGCAGCAGCACCTCGGTGGCCGGGTCCTCCTCCCAGTACTGCAGCAGGTCGTTGCCGGAGACGTCGGCCCGGTTGCCGACCGAGGCGAAGGAGGAGACGCCGAGCCCGCGCCGGTGCACCGCCTCCAGCAGCGCCACCCCGATCGCGCCGGACTGGCAGAACACCCCGAACGGGCCGGGGGCCGGCAGCAGCGGGGCCAGCGAGGCGTTCAGCGGGTGCTCGGGGGCGGTGGAGAGCAGGCCGAAGGCGTTCGGGCCGATCACCCGCATGCCCGCCGCCCGGGCCTGCCGGACCAGCGCCCGCTGGCGGTCCCGGCCGGCCGGGCCGGTCTCCGCGTAGCCCGCGGTCACCACCACCAGGCCGCGCACCCCGTGCGCCCCGCAGTCGGCGACCACCGCGGGCACCGACTCGGCCGGCACCGCCACCACGGCCAGGTCCACCGGTCCCGGGACCTCCAGCACCGAGCGGTGCAGCGGCACCCCGTCCACCGAGGCGCCCTGCGGCGCCCGGCTGTTCACGGCGTGCACCGGCCCGGTGAAGCCGCTGGCCAGCGCCGCGCGCAGCAGCGCCCGGCCGGCCGAGGCCTCGTTGCGGGAGACCCCGATCACCGCGAGCGAACGGGGCGTCAGCAGCCTTTGCACCGACCGGGCTTCGGCCCGGTGCTCGCGGCCGCGCATCACCGCGAGCGAGGCGGCGGTGGGTTCCAGGTCGAACTCCAGGTGCACCACGCCGTCGGCGAAGCTGCGCTTCTGCACGTAGCCGGCGTCGGTGAAGACCTTGGTCATCTTGCGGTTCTCGGGCAGCACTTCGGCGACGAACCGGCGGATGCCGCGCTCCTGCGCGACGGCCGCGATGTGCTCCAGCAGCGCGGAGGCCACGCCGCGGCCCTGGTGGGCGTCCTGCACCAGGAAGGCGACCTCGGCGTCGGTGCCGTCGGGCGAGGGGCGGCCGTCCCGGTCGATCCGGTCGTACCGCACGGTGGCGATGAAGCGGTCGCGGACCACCACGGCGAGCGCCACCCGGTCCACGAAGTCGTGGTGGGTGAACCGCCGCACGTCCTTGTCGGAGAGCCGCGGGTAGGGGGCGAAGAAGCGGAAGTACTTCGACTGGTCGGAGACCAGGGCGTAGAACTCCACCAGGCGCTCCGCGTCGGCCGGGACGATCGGCCGGATCCGGGCGGTGCCGCCGTCCCGCAGCAGGATGTCGGCCTCCCAGTGCTGGGGATAGCCGAGGGGTTCGTCGTCCGCGGGGTGCTCCACACCCGCCAGGCTATCCGGCGGCGAGCCGCTTGGCGCCCGACCGGCGGCCAGGGCAGGGTGGAACCGGTTCTGTGCGGTCGTGCCAGAATGGTCTAGACAACATGTCGACTCCCTGCACCACCTGAAAGGCACGTCATCATGGCTGAGCGCCGCGTCACCATCGGTTGGCCCGAGGGCCTGCACGCCCGTCCCGCCTCCGTCTTCGTCCGGGCGGCCGCCGCCGTCGGCGTGCCCGTCACCATCGCCAAGGCCGGCGGCAACCCGGTGAACGCCGCCTCCATGCTCGGCCTGCTGGCGCTCGGTGCCGAGGGCGGCGAGGAGGTCGTGCTGGCCTCCGACGCCGAGGGCGCCGACGCCGCGCTGGACCGCCTGGCCGCGATGGTCGCGCAGGGCCTGGACGAGCTGCCCGAGGCCTGAGCAGCGCCCCGCACCGGACGGCGGCGGCCCGCGTACAGCGGGCCGCCGCCGTCTTGCCACCATGGGCACATGCCCGACGCACTCGAACTGACCGCCGCCGACTTCCCGGCCCAGGCCGACATACTCGCCGACTGGGCCACCCAGGGCTTCGCCCCCGGAGTGCGCGCCTGGTCGCTGGACGGCGCCCTCGCCGTCGCCTCCCCCGCGCTCTCCGGCCGCGACCGGCTCGCCGTCACCGGACCGGTCGAGCCGCTGACCGCGCTGGTGCGCCACGCCCTGGCCGAAGTCGGCCCCGCCTACCGGCCGTTCGGCGACCGCGCGGTGATCGAGAAGCTCTCCGGCACGGTGCCCGGGCTGCAGTTCATCGCCGCCTTCCACTGGATGACGATCACCGGCGACGCACTGCCCACCACCCCCGGGGCGCACTGGCTCGGCCCCGCCGACCTCGCCGAGGCCGCCGCCCTGCTCGACCTAGCCCACCCCACCTCGTACGCCCACCCCACCCGCCCCGGCGCCACCCGCTGGGCCGGCGTGCGCGACGAGGCCGGCCGGCTCACCGCCGTCGCCTGCGAGGCCTGGAGCGCCCCCGGCGCCGGCTTCATCGCCGGCGTGGCCGCCCACCCCGAACACGGCCGCGGCCGCGGCCACGCCGAATCCGCCTGCCGGCTGGTCATCGACGCCCTGCTGCGCCGCAGCGGCCGGGCCGGCCTGATGGTCGAGTCGAAGAACACCGCCGCGATCCGGCTCTACACCCGGCTCGGCATGGCACCGCGCGAAGTGGCCGCGGCCGCCCAGCCGGAGAATTAGGTTCTCCGAATCGCCATCAGCTGACAATCTGGGGCGATGGACTCCACGACTCGCACCCGGCTCTCCCGGATCGCCCACGGCCACCACCCGATCGCCGCCCCGCTCAGCGACGAGTCGGTGACCGCCCTGCTCGGGCAGGCGATCCGGACCGGGCACGAGCGCCTGCTCGACCTCGGCTGCGGCGAAGCCCCCTGGCTGCTGCGCGCACTCGCCGCGCACCCGGAGCTCACCGCCGACGGCGTGGACATCGACGCCGCCTCGCTCGACCTGGCCCGCCACTGCGCCGAGCAGCTCGGCGTGGCCCGCCGGCTCGGCCTGCACCACCGCCCCGCCGCCGAGTACACCAGCCCGCACCGGTACGACGTGGTCCTCTGCGTCGGCGCCACCCACGCCTTCGACGGCCTGCTCGTCGCCCTCGACACCGCCCGCGGCCACCTCGCCCCCGGCGGCCGCGTCCTGCTCGGCGACGGCTACTGGCAGCAGGACCCCGACCAGGCCACCCTCGACGGCCTCGGCGGCGCCACCCCCGACGAGCTCGACGACCTCCCCACCCTGGTCGACAAGATCCTCACCGCCGGCTGGGTCCCGGTCGCCGGCCACCAGAGCTCCCAGTCCGAACTCGACGACTACGAGTGGTCCTGGACCGGCTCCCTCGCCGAATGGGCCCTCGACCACCCCACCGACCCCGACGCCCCCGCCGCCAAGCAGCTCGCCGACACCCACCGCACCGGCTGGCTCCGCGGCTACCGGGGGACCTTCGGCTTCGTGACGATGGTGCTGCGGGACCAGAACGGGTGAGCGATGTGACAGCGGTTCACCGGACGAAATATCGATCGTATTCGCACAACTGACTGATCATCAGTTCAATGGATCAGCCCGGCAGGCCGCTCGGACACTGCCCGCCGGAAGAGGCGGCAACGCACCTGAACCGCTCACTGAGCAGCTGCAAGACCCGCCACTGGCGACTGCTAGGTCCGGCCCGCCCCAGGGCCCGCAAGCCGCGGGCCCCGGAGCCGAGCTGATCAACCCTTCACGCACACCACCTGCTTGAGCTGCGCGACCACCTCGACCAGGTCGCGCTGCTGCTCCATCACCTTCTCGATGTTCTTGTACGCACCCGGGATCTCGTCCACCACGCCCGCGTCCTTGCGGCACTCGACGCCCCGGGTCTGCTCCTCCAGGTCCCGGACCGAGAACCGCCGCTTCGCCGCCGTCCGGCTCATCTTCCGGCCGGCACCGTGCGAGGCGGAGTTGAACGAGACCGGGTTGCCCAGGCCGCGGACGATGTACGAACTCGTGCCCATGGAGCCCGGGATGATCCCCAGGTCACCCGCACCGGCCCGGATCGCGCCCTTGCGGGTGACCAGCAGGTCGACGCCGTCGTAACGCTCCTCGGCGACGTAGTTGTGGTGGCAGCTGATCACCTGGTCGAAGCCGACCTCGATCCGCGGGAACTCGTCCCGCAGCGCCTGCTGGAAGAGCGCCATCATGACCGCGCGGTTCCGCTTCGCATAGTCCTGCGCCCAGTAGAGGTCGCTGCGGTAGGCGTCCATCTCCCGGGTGCCGGACATGAAGACCGCAAGGTCACGGTCGACGACGCCCTGGTTGTGCGACAGGTTGCGGGCGACGGTCATGTGGTGCTCCGCCAGTTCCTTGCCGATGTTGCGCGAACCGGAGTGCAGCGTCAGCCAAACCGATCCCGATGTATCGAGCAACAGTTCGACATAGTGGTTGCCCCCGCCCAGCGTCCCCATCTGCTGCAGCGCCCGCTCGCGCCGCGCCATGACCTCCGGCGCGACCCCGTCGAACCCCTGCCAGAACCGGTCCCACCCGCCGATCGTCAGATCCCGCAGCGTCCCCGGGTCCACCGGCTCCTCGTGCAGGCCCCGGCCGACCGGGATCAGCCGCTCGATCCGGGAGCGCAGCCGGCTCAGGTCGTCCGGCAGGTCGCGGGCGGTGAGCGAGGTCTTCACCGCGCTCATGCCGCAGCCGATGTCGACGCCGACCGCGGCCGGGCAGACCGCGTCCTTCATGGCGATGACGGAGCCCACGGTGGCGCCCTTGCCCAGGTGGACGTCCGGCATCACGGCGAGGCCGTGCAGCCAGGGCAGGGTGGAGATGTTGCGCAGCTGCTGCAGCGCCTCGCTCTCGACGGTGGCCGGGTCGGCCCACATCCGGATCGGAACGCGGTCGCCGGGTACCTCGGTGTACGTCATGGTGGAACCGACCCCCAAAGGTCTCTGTGTTCAAGCGTAGGACTGCCGCGCGAAGCATCCGGCGCGGCTCGGGAAAGGCGGTGGAACGCGGTGCGACTCAGGCAGTGGCCGGAGAGCAGGGGCGCAGCGGTCGCGAGGAGCGCTTTCGAGCTGGCTCGACCCGCATGGTGACCGCCTCCTTTCCCCTGATGCGGCGGTGCGCCGTGCACCGCGTCGGTGAACATCAACCCACGGGGCTGCCGGTGCGGGCAACCGAATATGCGCGAAGGCCCGGCGGACCTTGTCCGCCGGGCCTTCTGACGTGCCGTCAGGCGGTCAGCCGGTGACCACCACGACCTCGCCGATGCCGAGCTTGCGCACGTCGTCGGCGATCGCGGAGGCGTCGCCGACCAACACGGTGACCAGTTGCTCGGGCGGGAAGGCGGCGACCACGGCGGCGGTGGCCGTGGCGGTGTCCAGCTCGGCGAGCTTGCGGTAGACCTCGGCCTGGAAGTCGTCCGGCAGGTCCTGCTCGACCTGGTCGGCCAGGGTGGCGGCGACCGAGCCGGCCGTCTCGTACTTCAGCGGGGCGACGCCGACCAGGAACTGGACGGCCTCCTCGCGCTCGCCGTCGGTCAGGCCTTCGGCGGCCAGGGTGCGCAGGATCTCCCAGGTGTCCTTGAGCGCCGGGGCGGTGGACTGGGTGTCCACCGAGCCGCTGATCGCCAGCAGGGCCCGGCCGGTGCCGGCCGCGTTGGAGCGCAGCGGCTGGGCGAAGGCCCGCACGCCGTAGGTGTAGCCCTTCTCCTCGCGCAGCACCCGGTCGAGCCGGGAGGTGAGGGTGCCGCCGAGGCAGTAGGTGCCGAGGATCTGGGCGGCCCAGCTGGGGTCGTGGCGGTCGGGGCCGACCCGGCCGATCAGCAGCTGGGTCTGCACCGAGCCGGGGCGGTCGACGATGACGACCCGGCCGCGGTCGTCGGCGGTGACCGGGCCGGCGGTGCTGGGCTCGGCCTGGTCGCCGGTCCAGCGGCCGACGGTGGACTCGAGCAGCGCGGGCAGGTCGATGCCGGTGAGGTCGCCGACGATCACCATGGTGGCGGTGGCGGGGCGGACGTGGGCGTCGTAGAAGGCCTTGACGGCCGCCCGGTCGATGCCCTGAACGGTCTCGGTGCTGCCGGAGCGGGGCCGGGAGAGCCGGTCCTCGGCGGCGAACAGCTCGGCGTAGAGCGCCTTGGCGGCGCGCCGGGCCGGGTTGGCCTGCTCGTGGGTGATCTCGTCGAGCCGGTTGGCGACCAGCCGCTCGATCTCGTCGGCGGGCAGGGCGGGGGCGCGCAGCGCGTCGGCGAGCAGGGTGAGGCCGCGCTCCAGGCGGGAGGCGGGCACCTCCAGCACGGCGCGGATGCACGGGTGGTCGGCGTGCGCCTCCATGCTGGCGCCGGCCCGCTCGAGCTCGCCGGCGAACTGCTCGGCGGTGAGGGTGTCGGTGCCCTCGTTGAGCGCCCGGGCGAGGATGGTGGCCACGCCGTCCAGGCCGGCCGGCTCGGCGGCCAGCGGCGCGTCGACCAGCACCTCGACGGCGACCAGCTGCTGGCCGGGGCGGTCGCAGTGCAGCACGGTGAGGCCGTTGGCCAGGGTGAGCCGCTGCGGCGCCGGGAAGGCCCACGGGGTGGGGGTGCCCGGGGTGGGCTGCGGGTGGAAGGTCATCGTGGTGGGGACGGCGGAGCTCATGCGGCCTCCTCCTCATCGTCGGTCGAGGCGGCGGTCGGCTCGTAGACCAGCACCGCGCGGTTGTCGGGACGCAGGCGGGCCGCGGCGACGGCGCGGACCTCCTCGGCGGTGACCTCGAGCACCCGGGCCAGCGCGCCGTTCACCAGCTTGGGGTCGCCGAAGAGCACGGCGTAGCGGCAGAGTTCGTCGGCCCGGCCGGCCACCGTGGTGAGCCGGTCCAGCCACTCGCGCTCGATCTGCGCCTGGGCGCGCTCCAGTTCCTCGGTGGTGGGGCCGTCGGCGGCGAACCGGGCCAGCTCCTCGTCGATGGCGCGCTCGATGTCGGCGATGGCGGCGTCGCCGGCGGCCTTGACGTCGAGCCAGCCGAGCGAGGGCGCGCCGGAGAGCCGGAGCAGGCCGAAGCCGGCCGAGATGGCGCTGCGGTCGCGGCGGACCAGGCGGTTGTAGAGCCGGCTGGACTCGCCGGAGCCGAGCACGGTGAGCGCCAGGTCGGCGGCGTCGGCCTCGCGGGTGCCGTCGTGCGGCAGCCGGTAGGCGCTCATCAGGGCGCGGGAGGGGACGTCCTCCTCGATCTGCTCGCGGACCTCGGCGCCGATCACCTCGGGCAGGGTGCCGTCGCGCGGCGGCTGCTTGCCGTCGTGGCCGGGGATGCTGCCGAAGTACTTCTCCACCCAGGCGATGGTCTGCTCGGGGTCGATGTCGCCGACCACCGAGAGCACCGCGTTGTTGGGGGCGTAGTAGGTGCGGAAGAAGGCGCGGGCGTCTTCCAGGGTGGCCGCGTCCAGGTCGGCCATGGAGCCGATCGGGGTGTGGTGGTACGGGTGGCCGTCGGGGTACGAGAGCGCGGTGAGCTTCTCGAAGGCGGTGCCGTAGGGCACGTTGTCGTAGCGCTGGCGGCGCTCGTTCTTGACCACGTCGCGCTGGTTCTCCATCGACGCGTCGTCGAGGGCGGTGAGCAGCGAGCCCATCCGGTCGGCCTCCAGCCAGAGCGCGAGCTCCAGTTGGTGGGTCGGCATGGTCTCGAAGTAGTTGGTCCGCTCGAAGCTGGTGGTGCCGTTGAGCGACCCGCCGGCGCCCTGGACCAGTTCGAAGTGGCCGTTGCCGGAGACGTTGGCGGAGCCCTGGAACATCAGGTGTTCGAAGAGGTGCGCCAGACCGGTGCGGCCCGCCACCTCGTGACGGGAGCCCACGTCGTACCAGAGGCAGACCGCGGCGACCGGGGTGAGGTGGTCCTCGGAGAGCACCACCCGCAGGCCGTTGGCCAGGCGGTGTTCCGTGATGGCGATGCCTCCGGAGGAGGCGGGGGCCGGGTTGGCCATGCGCTCGGGTCCTTCCCATCGGTTGGAGGGCGGGGGTCTGGCGCCCCCCATTGTGGTCCAACGCGTACCGTGCCGGGTTGTGCCCGCGCAGGTCGCCCGTTCGCCAGGGGCGCAACTGCCTGGCGGGGAGTGTCCGCCCGAGGGTCCACAATGGGGGGCGCTGCACCCCCGGTGACGAGATGTGAAGCAGAAGAAAAGCTGACAGACGCAAGGGAGCCCCGCCGCGATGGCCCGCCGCAGTTCGCCGACCCCGCCCCCCGAGGACTTCGAGGAACGAATCCTCGACGTCGACGTCGTGGACGAGATGAAGGGTTCCTACCTCGAGTACGCCTACTCGGTGATCTACTCGCGGGCCCTGCCGGACGCTCGGGACGGGCTCAAGCCGGTGCACCGGCGGATCCTGTACCAGGCCAACGAGATGGGGCTGCGCCCGGAGCGGGCGCACGTGAAGTGCGCCCGCGTGGTCGGCGAGGTGATGGGTCGGCTGCACCCGCACGGGGACGCCTCGATCTACGACTCGATCGTCCGGATGGCGCAGCCGTTCTCCATGCGGGTGCCGCTGATCGACGGACACGGCAACTTCGGTTCGCTGGGCAATGACGACCCGCCGGCCGCGATGCGCTACACCGAGTCCCGGCTGACCTCGGCCTCGATGGCGCTGGTGGAGTCGATCCACGAGGAGACGGTCGACTTCGAGCCGAACTACGACGGTTCGGAGCAGGAGCCGTCGGTGCTGCCGGCGGCGTTCCCGAACCTGCTGGTGAACGGCACCACGGGCATCGCGGTCGGGATGGCGACCAACATGCCGCCGCACAACCTGGCCGAGGTGGTGGCCGCGGCCCGGCACCTGATCAAGCATCCGAACGCCGACCTGGACACCCTGATGCGGTTCGTGCCCGGTCCGGACCTGCCGACCGGCGGGCGGATCGTGGGCCTGTCGGGCATCCGGGACGCCTACGAGTCGGGCCGCGGCACCTTCCGGATCCGGGCGACCACCTCGATCGAGAACGTGACCGCGCGGCGCAAGGGCATCGTGGTCACCGAGCTGCCGTTCGCGGTGGGTCCGGAGAAGGTGATCGGCAAGATCAAGGACCTGGTCAACGCGAAGAAGCTGCAGGGCATCGCGGACGTCAAGGATCTGACGGACCGTGAGCACGGCCTGCGCCTGGTGATCGAGGTCAAGAACGGCTTCGTGCCGGAGGCCCTGCTCGAGCAGCTGTACAAGCTGACCCCGCTGGAGGAGACCTTCGGCATCAACAACGTGGCGCTGGTGGACGGCCAGCCGCTGACGATGGGTCTGAAGGAGCTGCTGGAGGTCTACGTCGACCACCGCTTCGAGGTGGTGCGGCGGCGCAGCGACTTCCGCAAGCGCAAGCGCGAGGAGCGGCTGCACCTGGTCGAGGGCCTGCTGGTGGCGCTGCTCGACATCGACGAGGTGATCGCGCTCATCCGCAGCAGCGACAACGCGGCGCAGGCGAAGGAGCGCCTGATGGAGCGCTTCTCGCTGTCGGAGGTGCAGACGGCCTACATCCTGGACACCCCGCTGCGCCGGCTGACCCGGTTCGACCGGGTGGAGCTGGAGGCGGAGAAGGCCAAGCTGACCTCGGAGATCGCCGAGCTGGCCGAGATCCTGGAGTCGGACACCAAGCTGCGCAGCGTGGTCTCGACCGAGCTGGGCGCGGTGGCGAAGCAGTTCGGCACCGAGCGGCGCACGGTGCTGCTGGAGGCGGGCGCACTGCCTTCGGCCTCGCTGGCGGTGCCGCTGGAGGTGGCGGACGACCCGTGCCGGGTGCTGCTCTCCTCGACCGGGCTGCTGGCCCGGTCGGCGGACGGCGAGCCGGTCACCCCGGGCGACAGCCGGGCCAAGCACGATGTGATCGTCTCCTCGGTGGCGGCGACCGCCCGGGCGGACGTGGGGGCGGTGACCTCGGCCGGGCGGGTGCTGCGGCTGCCGGTGATCGACCTGCCCGCGCTGCCGCCGCAGGCCTCGCTGTCGCTGGCGGGCGGGGCGCAGGTGAGCGAGTTCCTGAAGCTGGCGGCGGGCGAGCGGCTGATCGCGCTGACCACGCTGGACGAGTCCTCGCCGGGGCTGGCGCTGGGCACGGTGCAGGGCGTGGTGAAGCGGGTGGTGCCGGAGTGGCCGGCCAACAAGGACGAGTTCGAGGTGATCGCGCTCAAGGACGGCGACGAGGTGGTCGGGGCGGTGGAGCTGCGCACCGGCGAGGAGGACCTGGTCTTCATCACCAGTGACGCGCAGCTGCTGCGGTACCCGGCTTCGCAGGTGCGTCCGCAGGGGCGGCCGGCCGGCGGCATGGCCGGGATCAAGCTGACGGACGGGGCGCGGGTGCTCTCGTTCACGGCGGTGGATCCGGCGGCGGACGCGGTGGTGGTCTCGGTGGCCGGTGCCTCGGGCACGCTGACCGGGGAGGCGCAGAGCAGCTGGAAGGTGACGCCGTTCGACCTCTACCCGCGCAAGGGCCGGGCCACCGGCGGGGTGCGCTGCCAGCGCTTCCTGCGCGGTGAGGACGTGCTGGCCTTCGCCTGGGCAGGTGCGGCGCCGGCCCGGGCGGCGGCGGCGAACGGCGCGGCGGTGGCGCTGCCGGAGCGCGATCCGCGCCGGGACGGCTCGGGCACGCCGGTGACCACGGCGATCGCGGCGGTGGCCGGGCCGTCCTGAGCCCGGCCCGTCCCCTGGGCCGTCCGGGGCCGGTCCGGGCTGAGCCGGAGCGGCCCGAGGACGGCTGGTTGACGCCTGGGGCGCCCTGCCGCGCGACGGTAGGGTGACCCGGTGATCACCTGTACGAGCCTGTCGAACGAGCTGTCCGAGCCGCTGTCCGCCACCGCGGCCACCGCGCCGACCTGGCTGCTGGTCGAGCAGTCGGGCCCGTGGGGTGCCAAGGCGCTGACCGAGAGCCACCTGGACAGTGAGCTGGGGCGGGCGCTGGACCGGGCCGCCGCGGGGACGGGGGTGCGGATCGCGCTGATCCGCCGTCCGGGCCGGCACGCCGACGACCGGCCGGACGGCCGGCACCAGGTGCTGGTGGGGCACACCGTGCCCGGCCGGGGCTGGGTGCGGCGGGCCGAGCTGGACTCGCCGGCCGAGCTGCTGGGGCTGGACTTCGCGGCGCTGGGCGCCGGGGAGCACGGCGGCTTCGGCGAGGAGCACCAGGGCGGGCCGCTGGCGCTGGTGTGCACCAACGGGCGGCGGGACCGCTGCTGCGCGCTGCTGGGGCGGCCGCTGGCGGCCGAGCTGGCGGCGGCCGGGCACAGCGAGGTGTGGGAGGTGACCCACCTGGGCGGCCACCGGTTCTCGCCCACCATGCTGGTGCTGCCCTACGGCTACGCCTACGGGCGGCTGACCGGGACCTCGGCGAAGGCGGTGCTGGCGGCCACGGCGGCCGGGCTGACCGAGCCGGCCCACTCGCGCGGGCGGTCCTGCTGGGACCGGCCGGCCCAGGCCGCCGAGCAGGCGGTCCGGGAGCTGACCGGGGACCAGCGGGCGGAGTCGCTGACGGTCGATCAGGAGGAGCTGCCGGAGGGCGGTTGGGGCTGCGTGGTGCGGCACACCGACGGCCGGGCCTGGCGGGTGGAGGTGGTCTCGGCGCCGTCCGAGCCGGCCCGTCCGGAGAGCTGCGGCAAGACCCCGGGGAACCCGCTGCGGATGGACGTCCGCTCGGTGGCGGCGCTCTGAGCCACCGCCGGCCCGCACGGAGCGTCACCGCTCCAACGGCGCATTCCAGCGGAGCGCGGTGGCCCGACGGTGCCTAGCGTGGCCGCGGTGGGACCACCCCACCGTGCGGCTTCCGCATTCGAACCGGAAGCCGCGGTGCTGTGCGGCGCCGGCCCCCGTCATGGGGACGGCCCCGCCGTCCCGGCCGCCCGGCCGGGCGCACGGAAGGATGCGACCGGACATGAACCCGGACCTGACCTCCACCGCTTTCCCGCTCACCCCGCCGGTCTCCCGCGCCACTCGGCTGCGCCACCGGGTCGGCCTGGCCGCCGCGCTGGTGGCCGGGGCCGGCTCGATCGCGCTCGGCTCCGGCCTGGCGCTGGCGATCCCCGCCGCCGCGGCGCCGGCCGTCCAGCCGGGCCTGGCGCCCGCCGACGACCCCGACCAGGACGCCGGCTACGCCCCCGGGGCCACGGACGGCACGGATGACACCGCGGGCACCGACGAGACGGCCGCCGCTGACGACTCGTCCGGCTACACCGCCGCCGAGGACACCGCTGAGAACACCGCCGTGGACGACGGCGCCAGCGACAGCGGCGCCACCGACGACAGCGCCACGGCCGAGGACTCCACCGGCACCGACGCCTCCACCGCCGCGCCGGAGCGCCAGGGCTGGGACGGCTCGGTCTACTGGTTCCGCAACGGGGCCGGCGAGTGGCGCTACACCAGCCACCGCGACATCTACCTGCAGCGGACCGGCGCCGCCGCCCCGGACGCGTCCACGGCGGCCGCCCCGAGCGCGCCGGACACCCCGAGCACCCCGGCCCGCCCGGCCGCGCGCGGCTCGGTGGAGACGGCCGTGGAGTTCGCCCTGGCCCAGCTCGGCAAGCCGTTCGTGATGGGCGGCAACGGGCCGGACGGCTACGACTGCTCCGGCCTGATCCAGCAGTCCTTCCGGCGGGCCGGGATCTCGCTGCCCCGGGTGGCCAACGACCAGTACGAGGCCACCACCCCGGTCGACTCCAGCCGGCTGCGCCGCGGCGACCTGCTCTTCTGGTCCTCCGACGGCACCGCCCGCGGCATCCACCACGGGGCGATCTACCTGGGCGACAACCGGTTCGTGGAGGCCGCCAAGCCGGGCACCACGGTGCGCATCTCGCACCTGAACCGCGGCTACTGGCCGAGCTTCACCGGCCGCCCCTGAGCCGGGCGGCCGAGACGGCGGTGGGCCCCGGGCGCGTGACGCGCCGGGGCCCACCGCCGTTCGCCCTGCCGGTCAGACCGCGCCGGCTCCGGTGAGCGAGCGGACCTCCAGCTCGGCGAACTTGTCCGGGTCCGCCTTCTCCTCACCGCTGACCGTGCCGACCCAGCCGAGCAGGAAGCCCAGCGGGATCGAGATCAGCCCGGGGTTCTCCAGCGGGAACCAGTGGAAGTCCACGCCGGGGAACATGGCGGTCCTGGCGCCGGAGACGACCGGCGAGAAGAGCACCAGGACCAGAGCGGGCACCAGGCCGCCGTAGGTCGCCCAGCAGGCGCCGCGGGTGGTGAAGCGGCGCCAGAACAGGTTGTAGATCAGCGTGGGCAGGTTGGCCGAGGCGGCCACCGCGAAGGCAAGCGAGACCAGGAAGGCCACGTTGAGCCGCTGGGCGAACAGGCTGAGCACGATCGCCAGGCCGCCGATCACCACGGCCGCGGTGCGGGCCATCACCACCTCCTGGCGCTCCGTCACCGGCGGGAGGTGCGGACGGCGGAACGCCTGGGCGTAGAGGTCGTGGGCGAAGGAGACCGAGGAGGCCAGGGTCAGGCCGGCCACCACCGCGAGGATGGTGGCGAAGGCGATCGCCGAGGTGATGGCGAAGAACAGGGTGCCGCCGGTACTGCCCTCGCCGCCGCCCAGGTTGAGCGCCAGCAGCGGAACGGCGGTGTTCCCGGCCGGGTTGGCGGCCTTGACCGCCTTGGATCCGACCAGCGCGGTGGCCCCCAGGCCCAGCACGATGGTCATCAGGTAGAAGCAGCCGACCATGCCGATCGCCCACATCACCGACTTCCGCGCCGCTCTTGCGGTGGGCACGGTGTAGAAGCGGGAGAGGATGTGCGGCAGGCCGGCGGTGCCCAGCACCAGGGCGATGCCGAGGCTGACGAAGTCGAGCCGGCTGGTGGTGGACTCCCCGTACTTGAGCCCGGGCTCCAGGTAGCTGTTGCCGGCCCCGCTGCCGTGCGCGGCGGCCCGCATCAGGTCGGCCAGGTCGAAGTGGAAGCGGACCAGCACCAAGACGGTGAGCAGCACCGCCCCGGCCATCAGCATCCCGGCCTTGACGATCTGGATCCAGGTGGTGGCCCGCATGCCGCCGACCGTGACGTAGATGATCATCAGGGCGCCGACCGCGACGATGGTCCAGGTCTTGGCGGCCGGGCCGGTGGTGCCGAGCAGCAGGGCCACCAGGCTGCCGGCGCCGACCATCTGGGCGATCAGGTAGAGCAGGGTGACCACCACGCTGGCGGTGCCGGCGGCGGCCCGCACCGGGCGCTGGCGCATCCGGGTGGCCAGCACGTCGGCCAGGGTGTACCGGCCGGTGTTGCGGACCAGTTCGGCCACCCACATCAGCACCACCAGCCAGGCGACCAGGAAGCCGATGCTGTACAGCATGCCGTCGTAGCCGTAGAGCGCGATCAGACCGGTGACGCCGAGGAAGGAGGCCGCGGAGAGGTAGTCGCCGGAGAGCGCGATGCCGTTCTGCAGCGGGCCGAAGTCCCGTCCGCCGGCGTAGAAGTCCTCCGCGGCCTGGCCGCGCCGGCCCACCCAGAGGGTGATCGCCAGGGTCACCACGACCACCAGCGCGAAGAGCACGACGGCCAGGTTGTGGTGCTCACCGCCGGCCGGGGTGGTGGTGTGCGGGAAGGGCGGCAGCACCGTGGCGAGCGGGGTGCCGGGCACGCTGAGCTGAGTCTGGTTCATCGAAGCTGGTCCTGAGTGTCCCAGCGCAGGCCGAGGGCGGCTCGGTCACGCTTGGTGCGGGCGTTGCGGGAGTAGAGCCAGGTGAGCACGAAGGTGGAGACGAACTGCAGCAGGCCGAGCAGCCAGGCCACGCTGAACGGGCCGGCCAGCTCGGTGCGCATCAGGTCGGGGGCGGCCGCCTGGGCGGTGACGTAGAGCAGGTACCAGCCGAGGAAGACGGCCGTCGCCGGGAAGACGAAGCGGCGGTAGGCGCCGCGGATCTCCTGGAAGGCCTGGCTCCGCTGGACCTCGCGGTAGACCTCGGCGGCGGCCGGGTCGTGGTCCGGTTCCACCAGGGTGCCGGGCCTCGCCGCCGGGACGGCCGGGCGCTGCACCGGCAGGGCGGCGGAGGCGGTCGAGCCGGCCAGCACCGAGCGGGCGGAGCGGGCGGCCTCGGCCAGCGCTCCGGAGCGCGCCCCGCTGCCGGAACGGCCGGCGGCCAGGAACTCCGGCTCGGCGTCCAGTGCCGGTTCCGGGAGGACCGGCTGCGCGGGGCGGGCTGCGGCGGCCGCTCCGGGGAGTCCGTGGGCGGCGGGTTGGCCGGGCGTGGCGGACCGCTGGACGGAGGCTTGGGGATCGGCCCCGCCGGGGGCCGGCCACCAGTCGTAGCGCTGCCCCTGTCGGGGCGTCCGACCGGCTGATCCGGTGACTTCGTGCTGTGCCAATGCTGCTCCTGGCCCGGGGACGCACCACCGAGCGAAGCGGTGGGCGTCGGTATCGGCACCGGGCACTCCGGACGACCCGCCCCGAAGATCCATTCGGCGTACCGACGGCGCCCTGACGGTTCCATGATGGCGCGTCAGAAACCGAAATGCGGCATTCAGAACGATATTTCACCCGATACGGTGAGGCTAGTCCGCCTGCGAACTGCGAGAAAGTCCGTGCCGGAACGCATAGCTGACCGCCTGTGCCCGGTCCCGCACCGCAGTCTTCGCAAAAAGATTGTTGATATGCGTTTTCACGGTCGCCGGACTGACGAAAAGCGCGGCGGCGATTTCCGTGTTGGAGAGTCCGTCGGCGATCAGGGCCAGCACCTCCGCCTCACGGACCGTCAGCCCGTCGGGCAGGCCGGCGGGGTGCGGCGGCAGGACCGGGCGGCGGCCCGCGGCGGGCTCAGACCGGACGGGCTCCCCGCCGGCCTGGGCGGTACCGCTGCCAGGGGCGGCCAGCCGCTCCAGCAGGCGCAGTTGGATCTCGGGCGAGAGGCCGGCCGCGCCGGACCGCACGTCGTTGATCGCCCGGGCGATCTGCTCGCCGCCGGCGTCCTTGGTCAGGTAGCCGCGGGCGCCGGCCTGCAGCGCGGGGAAGAGCGAGTCGTCGTCGGCGTAGGTGGTCAGCACCACCACCTCGGTGCCCGGGTGCTCGGCGCGGACCCGGCGGGTCGCCTCCACCCCGTCGCAGCGCGGCATCCGCAGGTCCATCAGGACCACGTCCGGGGCGAGCTCGGCGACCAGCCGGACCGCCTCCTCGCCGTCCGCCGCGGCGCCCACCACCTCGATCCCGGGCAGCAGCCCGAGCAGCATCACGATGCCCTCGCGCACCACGGTCTGGTCGTCGGCCACCAGCACCCGGACCGGCGCTCCCCCGCCGTGCTCGCTCATCGCCGCATTCCCGCTCCCTCTCGACCGATCACGCGGGCAGCCGCAGCAGCACCTGCCAGCCGCCGCCCTCCGGGCCGGCCCGCAGGGTGCCGCCGAGCAGTTCGGCCCGCTCCCGCATCCCCAGCAGACCGTACCCGCTCCCGCTGTCGGCCAGCTCCGGCGACACCTCGGCGGCCGGGCTCCCGGTGTCGGCGACCTCCAGCTCCACCGCCTCGGGCAGGTAGCTCAGCCGCACGGAGCGCCGGGCCGCGGGCGCGTGCTTGCGGATGTTGGTCAGCGCCTCCTGGGCGGTGCGGCGGACCGCCAGGCCGGTCTCGGCGGCGAGCGGGCGCGGCGTGCCCGTCACCGTCAGCTCGGCCTGCTCCGACGCGGCCAGCTCGACCAGGTACTCCCCGACCGCGGTGAACTCGCCGCGCAGTGCGGAGAGCGCCTGCTTGGTCTCCTTCAGCCCCTCCTGCGCCATCCGGCGCGCGGCCACCACGCGCTCCCTGATCTGCTCCCGGTCCGCGCCGCCGTCCAGCATCAGCCGGGCCGCCTCCAGGTGGACCAGCTGGGCGGAGAGGCTGTGGGCGAGCACGTCGTGGATCTCCCGGGCGATCCTGGCCCGCTCGTCCAGCGCGGCGCTCTCCGCCTCGGCGGCCCGGGCGGCGTGCTCCTGCTGTCGCAGCCGCTTGGTGGTCGCCCTGGCCTCGGAGTCCAGCCGGATCAGCCAGCCGAGGAAGAGCAGGCCGACCACGGTGGCCACCAGCGCCAGGTAGCCGTCACCGCTGCTGACCGAGTAGGAGATCAGCGAACCCGCGCAGACCGGCACGGCCGCGGCCAGCGGCAACCGGGTCAGGCCGACCACCGCGAGACCGAACCAGATCACGTCGGAGACCGTGTCGTTGGCGCCGGCCCGGTGCAGGACCGCGCCGAGGACCAGCAGTTGCGAAGCGACCGCGAGCGCCGGGCCGAGCCGGCGCCGCCGGGTGAGCAGGAAGAAGTACCGGAAGAGCAGGACGGTCGCGGCCAGCCCCAGGACCGAGGCCAGCGCGCGCCAGCCGGTGAAGTGCTCGCTGGTCACGGTCCCGACCGTGACGCTCAGCAGGATGGCCAGCCGGCCGGCGAAGGAGAGCACCAGCCCGGGCCGGGACCGGTCCTCCCGCTCCAGGGCCTCCCGCGACGGCCAGCGCGTCCAGCTCTCCACCTGCACCTGCGGTCCTCCCACGACGGCGATGGCGCTCTCCCGAGCCATCGGCTCAGGCCACCGGCCGCAGCGGCTGCGGGCCCTCGAGCAGCCGGGCCCTCCAGTTCACCACGAGACTGCGGGTGAGCAGCAGCACCCCGAGGGTCAGCAGCAGCGCGCTGGAGCTCTGGTGCACGTGCAGCACGGCGCCGGTGGCGTAGAGGCCGACCCGGACGGCTATCAGGCCGGACCAGGCGGCGATGGTCGCCGCGGTGCCCTTGGCCCAGACGCTGCCGTCGGCCGCCCGCCAGATCCGCACCGTCCAGCCCCAGACCACGCCCATCACCAGCACCAGCACCACCGAGCCGGCCAGCAGGGCGATCGCCGTGCCCTCGTGCGCGTGGTCGATGACCTTGGGGTCACGGAGCGCGATCACGGCCAGGACCACCGGCAGCACCCAGAACCGCCGGCCCAGGTCGACCTTGCGCGCCTGGAGCTGGCGGCCCGCGACCAGGACCAGCACCGCGACGATGATGATGACGTTCACCAGGGCGGCCATCGGACTGCTCCCATCTCTCTTCGAGGGGGTTTCACTGACAGTCACGACGCTACGGACCGCGGGCCCGGGTGTGATCGGAGCCAGGGTTGATCCAATGCGCGAGGGGCTCTCCACCCGTGGGTGGAGAGCCCCTCGTCGCGGGTGGAGGAGCCGCCCGGCGGGCCGGCGGCCGGCCCCGGTGGAGGAACGGTCAGGCGTCGATCCGTGACCGGTCCAGGGTCGCCGCGGAGTCCACGATGAACTCCTTGCGGGGCGCCACCTCGTTGCCCATCAGCAGGTCGAAGACCTGCTCCGCGGCCTCCAGATCGCCCAGGTTGATCCGGCGCAGGATCCGGTACCGCGGGTCCATGGTGGTCTCGGCCAGTTGGTCGGCGTCCATCTCGCCCAGGCCCTTGTAGCGCTGCACCGGCTCCTTCCAGCGCAGCCCCTTGGCCTGGAACTCCAGCAGGGTCCGCCGCAGCTCGCCGTCGGAGTAGGTGTAGTGGTACTTCTCCTGGCCGCGCTTGGGGTTGGTCAGTTCGATCCGGTGCAGCGGCGGCACCGCGGCGAACACCCGGCCCTGCTCCACCATCGGGCGCATGTACCGCTGGAACAGGGTGAGCAGCAGGCAGCGGATGTGCGAGCCGTCGACGTCGGCGTCCGCCATGAAGATCACCCGGCCGTAGCGGGCCTGGTCGATGTCGAAGGTGCGCCCCGAGCCCGCTCCTATCACCTGGATGATCGCGGCGCACTCGGCGTTCTTCAGCATGTCCGAGACCGAGGCCTTCTGGACGTTGAGGATCTTGCCGCGGATCGGCAGCAGCGCCTGGAACTCGGAGTTGCGGGCCAGCTTGGCGGTGCCCAGGGCGGAGTCGCCCTCGACGATGAAGAGCTCGCTGCGCTCCACGTCGTCGCTGCGGCAGTCGGCCAGCTTGGCGGGCAGCGAGGAGGTCTCCAGCGCGGTCTTGCGGCGCTGCGCCTCCTTGTGCTGGCGGGCCGCGACCCTGGTTCTGGCGGCCGCCACGACCTTCTCCAGCACCGAGCGGGCCTGGGCCTTCTCGTCCTTCTTGGTGGAGGCGAGGAAGGCCTTGAGCTCCTTGGCGACCACCGCGGCGACGATCCGGTTGGCGGCCGAGGTGCCCAGCACCTCCTTGGTCTGCCCCTCGAACTGCGGCTCGGCCAGCCGGACCGTGACCACCGCGGTCAGGCCTTCGGTGGCGTCGTCCTTGGTGATGTCGTCCTCGGCGACCCGGAGCAGCTTGGCGGCACGCAGCGCCTCGTTGATCGTCTTGGCCAGTGAGCGCTCGAAGCCGGTGACGTGGGTGCCGCCCTTGGGGGTGGCGATGATGTTGACGAAGGAGCGCAGCGTGGTGTCGTAGCCGGTGCCCCAGCGCAGCGCGATGTCCACGCCGAGCTCCCGGGTCACCTCGGTGGGCGTCATGTGGCCCAGCTCGTCCAGGACCGGCACGGTCTCCTTGAAGGTGCCGTCGCCGCGCAGCCGCAGCACGTCGCAGACCGGCTTGTCGGGCGCCAGGAAGTCGCAGAACTCACCGATCCCGCCGTCGAACCGGAAGACCGACTCCTCGACCTTGTCGCTCTCGGTCAGCCGCTCGTCACGGACCACGATGGTCAGGCCGGGCACCAGGAAGGCGGTCTGCCGGGCCCGGTTGTGCAGGTTCTCCAGGGAGAGCTTGGCCTCCTTGAGGAAGATCTGCCGGTCGGCCCAGTAGCGGATCCGGGTGCCGGTGCGGGTCTTGGGCACCTTGCGGGTCCGGGTCAGGCCGCTGGCCGGGTCGAACGGGGCATCCGGGCTCAGCTCGGTGAAGTGGCCGGGGGTGCCGCGGCGGAAGCTGATCGCGTGGGTGTGGCCGTTGCGGTCCACCTCGACGTCCAGCCGGGCGCTGAGCGCGTTCACCACCGAGGCGCCGACGCCGTGCAGGCCGCCGGAGGCCGCGTAGGAGCCGCCTCCGAACTTGCCGCCGGCATGCAGCTTGGTCATCACGACCTCGACCCCGGACAGGCCGGTCTTCGGCTCGACGTCCACCGGGATGCCGCGGCCGTTGTCCCGGACCTCGACCGAGCCGTCCTCGTGCAGCAGGACCTCGATCCGGTCGCCGAAGCCGCCCAGGGCCTCGTCCACCGCGTTGTCGATGATCTCCCAGAGGCAGTGCATCAGGCCCCGGCTGTCGGTCGAGCCGATGTACATGCCGGGTCGCTTGCGGACCGCCTCCAGCCCCTCCAGGACGAGCAGGTGCCGAGCGGTGTAGTTGGATCCGTCCTCCGCGGCCCGCAGGGCGGACGACACGGTCGTTTCGGCACTCACGGCGGTGCACTCCTCCAAAGAGACTCTGACTCGATCCGGCCGACTTCTGCTGCGGCAGGCTCCGGCCCCGTCGCCCGGCCGAGCCGTGGTACGACCCGGACCGGGCTCCGCGGCTTGTACGCGCTGCGCGAACACGACCGACGTCCGGTGTGCCGCGGGAGGACGCCACTTCGCCCGCGCCCGACGGATCCTGGCGGACCGTCGGACCGTCCGCGAGCGCCGGAGCTGCCAGGATGCAGGCTACCGGGTGCGCGGAACGGGGCTTATGCTCCAACCCAGTAGGGGATTATGCTACGCCCACCTTCGGACAACAGTTCGAAGAGGCGTTCGAGTGATAGACAGGTCGCGGAATCCGGCACGCATGAACCACCGGCGCCCGGGGCACGTCCTCATCAACACAGCAGGAATCCTCAAAGAAGAAAAGCCACGAGCGGGAACGTTTTCGGCCTGGTTGGATGTTGACCCTGGTACGACAGCTCGTCGAGCTAGAGAAGAGGCGACGTGACTACTGTTCTGACACCTGCGAGCCCGCTCACCGCGGCTGACCGCTGCGACCGATGCGGCGCCCAGGCCTACCTGCGCGTCGTACTGGCCAGCGGCGGAGAGCTGCTCTTCTGCGCCCACCACGGGCGGAAGTTCGAGCCGGAGCTCAAGAAGATCGCCGTGGAAATACAGGACGAGAGCGGTCGTCTCGCCACCACGACGGCCTCGGCCGTCAACGACGAGCGCTGAGCGTTCGCCGCTCCCTTGACGCGCTGAGGTCGGCCCTTGCGGGCCGGCCACCGGGCGGCAGGCTGCAAAGCCTGCCGCCCGGCGTCGTATCCGGACCGGCGCGGAGCGCTCAGAGCTGGCCATCGACCGCGTCCGCGACGGCTGCCAGCCGGGTGTAGACGCCCGGGTGGCCGGCCTCCGCGCAACCGGTGCCCCAGGAGACCAGGCCGACCAGCCGACCGTCCACCACCAGCGGACCGCCGCTGTCGCCCTGGCAGGCGTCCCGGCCGCCGTGCGCCTCGCCCGCGCAGACCATGCCGCGGGCGTCGAAGGCGCCGTCCGGGCCGCCCGGGTAGTCGCGCGCGCACTCCTCGTCGGCCACCATCGGGACGTCCACCGCGCGCAGTGTCCGGGAGTAGTCGGCCCGCGCCGTGGTGTCGCCCCAGCCGTAGACCTGGGCCATCGTCCCCGGCGCGTACGGGCCGCTCTCCCCCTGGCCGACCAGCGGGAGCACCGCCCGGCCCTGCTGCGGGGTGGCGAGCGTGAGCACCGCGACGTCCTGCATGTTCTGCTCGAACGAGTAGTCCGGGTGGATCCAGACGTGGCTCACGGGCACCTCCGCGCCGGCCTGGCCGGTCAGGTCGGTGCGGCCGACCACCACGGTCAGGCCAGGGCGGTCGGTGGGCCGGCCCTGCTCGTCGTAGAAGCAGTGCGCGGCCGTGACCACCTTGGTCGGCGACACCAGCGTGCCGCCGCAGAACTGGCCGGAGCGCGCGCCGCCGTACTGGCTGCGGCTGGCGACCGCCACCACCCAGGGGTGCTGCTCGGTGCTGTCCGCGTACCCGCCGACGATCCGCCGGTCGGCATGGGCCGGCGACGCGCCCAGCGAGACCAGCGCGGCCGACACGACCGCCAGCAGCGCCAGCGCGGCGGACCGCCGGCGGCCGGCCGACGGCCTGGCGGAGCGGCGGGGACCGGCACCGGACGGGACGGGCGAGACGGACATCACAGGGCACTCCGAGCGCTCGACAGCGGGCAACCGCCATAGCGTAGTCAGAATCTCACCCTGTGTGCCCGAATGGCGACCGCCAAGCACCCAGACGGGCGAACCCCCGCACCCAACGTCGAACACCAGGACGTCCGGGGCCGCTCCGGAACGCCCGAGGGCCCGGGACGGCGAACCGTCCCGGGCCCTCGGGGTTGCGAACTGCGGCCGGCCGAAACCGGTCAGTCCAGGTAGTCGCGCAGCACCTGGGAGCGCGACGGGTGGCGCAGCTTGGACATGGTCTTGGACTCGATCTGGCGGATGCGCTCACGGGTCACCCCGTAGACCTTGCCGATCTCGTCCAGCGTCTTCGGCTGGCCGTCGGTCAGGCCGAAGCGCATCGAGACCACGCCGGCCTCGCGCTCGCTCAGGGTGTCGAGCACCGAGTGCAGCTGCTCCTGGAGCAGGGTGAAGGAGACCGCGTCGGCCGGCACGACCGCCTCGGAGTCCTCGATCAGGTCACCGAACTCGCTGTCGCCGTCCTCGCCCAGCGGGGTGTGCAGGGAGATCGGCTCGCGGCCGTACTTCTGGACCTCGATGACCTTCTCCGGGGTCATGTCGAGCTCCTTGGCCAGCTCCTCCGGGGTGGGCTCGCGGCCCAGGTCCTGGAGCATCTGGCGCTGCACGCGGGCGAGCTTGTTGATGACCTCGACCATGTGCACCGGGATACGGATGGTGCGGGCCTGGTCGGCCATCGCGCGGGTGATCGCCTGCCGGATCCACCAGGTCGCGTAGGTGGAGAACTTGTAGCCCTTGGTGTAGTCGAACTTCTCGACCGCACGGATCAGACCGAGGTTGCCCTCCTGGATCAGGTCCAGGAAGAGCATGCCGCGACCGGTGTAACGCTTCGCCAGCGAGACCACCAGGCGGAGGTTGGCCTCCAGCAGGTGGTTCTTCGCCCGGCGGCCGTCCTCGGCGATGATCTCCAGCTCGCGCTTGAGCTTGGGGGCGAGCTTGTCGGCCTGGCTCAGCTTGTCCTCGGCGAACAGGCCGGCCTCGATCCGCTTGGCGAGCTCGACCTCCTGCTCGGCGTTGAGCAGCGGGACCTTGCCGATCTGCTTGAGGTAGTCCTTGACCGGGTCTGCGGTGGCACCGGCGACGGCGACCTGCTGGGCCGGGGCGTCGTCCTCGTCGTCGTCGGAGAGGACGAAGCCCTCCGACTCCTCCTCCGGCTCGGCGCCGGCCTCGGCCTCGGGCTTGGCGCCGGGCAGGGCGACGTCCTCGAGCAGCTCGTCGTCGGTGAGCAGCTCCTCCTCGCCCTCGGCCTTCTCGCCCTTGGCCGCGGTCTTCTTGGCCACGGCCTTCTTCGCGGGGGCGGCGGCCTTCTTCGCCACGGCCTTCTTGGCCGGGGCGGGCGCGGCCGCCTTCTTCACCGGGGCGGGTGCCGCGGGGGCGGCGACCGACTCGGCGCCCGCCGGGTCGTCCAGCGACGCGATGACCGTGACCGTGGTCACCGGGGTGACCGCGGCGGGCGCGACGGTGGCGGCGGGCGCGATGCGCACCGGGGGCTTGGTCGGGGCGGCCGGCGTGCGCGTGGTGACCGCCTTGGTGGCGGTGGCGCGCTTGGCGGTGCTCTTGGCCGCGACGCTCTTGCGCTTGGCGGCGGACGGTTCGGCCGCGCTGACCATCAGGTCCACCCCTTCCTCAATCAACACCTGGTTGAGGCTGCGCATGACGTTCTTCCACTTGGTGACCGGGATCTGGTCCGCCTCGAATGCCTGACGCACGTCGTCACCGGCGATCTGCCCCTGGGCCTTGCCCCGCTCGATGAGCGCCAGCAGGGCCGCGGACTCTGCGATCTCGGGGGGGAGCGAACGGGATGTGCTGGCCGACACGAACAACCTCTCGGACGAAGAGTGAACTCGGACCCGTACCGGACCGCCCGAGAGGACGTGGAAGCACCTGTCACGGGGACAGATGGAGGTTTCCGACCGGCTCGGACTCGAGGACTGGGCTTGCGGGACGCTGGTTTGTGGGACGGCAGCAGCGCCGCAGACCAACACAGCATTCTGACATGGTGCGGGTATTCCGGAGCTGCTTCCGCTCCGTACACATCGCTGCCGCTCCACAAGTGTTACGCATGCCGTTCGTGGCACAGGTCACACATCGCCCCGTGACGGTCCGGCCACCGTACCTGGCCCCGGCGGCCGTCCGGTGCCGTCCGGGTGCCCCCGCCCTGGGAGGGCCCGCCGCCGGCGGGCCCTCCGGGACTTCCGCGGCGGGGTGCGCGCGGGATTCCGGAGGGCTCTGCCCGTGCTGCCCGTGCCCGGCGGTGTGGCCGACGGCACGTCCGACAGTCCGCGGTCGGCGCCGCTCAGTGCTCGCGGGGCGCGGGCACCGCGTGCTCGACGTCGGGGTGGACGGTCAGCAGGGTGCGCATCGCGGCCTCGGCCGCGGCGCCGTCACCGCCGCCGAGCGCATCGACCAGGCGGGCGTGCACCGTCACCGAGCTGTCCGAGGGGCGCTCGCAGGCGGTGGACGGGCCGCCGCTGACCTGCAGCGCGGAGGCCACGATGCTGGACAGGTGCTCCAGCATCCGGTTGCCGGCCATCTGCAGGATCAGCGCGTGCAGCTCGCCGTCGGCCCGGGAGAAGGTGATCAGATCGCCCTGCGCGGCCGCGGCGGCCATGATCTCGGTCAGCTCGGCCAGCCGCTGCTGGATGTCCTCCCGGCCGTGGCCGGAGGCCAGCCGGGCCGCGAGCGGCTCGATCGCCCAGCGCAGCTCGAACAGCTCGCGGCGCTGCTCCTCGCGCTGCGGGCCGTAGGCGCGCCACTCGATGATGTCCGGGTCCAGCAGGTTCCAGTCGCTGACCGGGCGGACCCGGGTGCCGACGTTCGGGCGGGCGCTGACCAGGCCCTTGGCCTCCAGGACCCGCAGCGACTCGCGGACCACGGTGCGGGAGACCTCGAAGCGCTGGCCGATCTCCTCCGGGACCAGCGGGCGGTCGGCGCCCAGGTCGCCGGAGACGATCATCTGGCCGAGCTGCTGGACCAGCTGTCCGTGCAGGCCGCGGCCGCGGCTGCTGGTGGTCTTGCGGCCGACCCGGGCGAGGTCGCTCTCCGGCCCGTCCCAACGGGGGACTGGCGGAGTCGGCCGATCGGCGTAGGAGAAACGGTCGAGTTCGGCAGCGCCGGGCACGGAGGCCTCGGGGGTGCGGGCGGCGGTGATGGCGGGGTGCGCAAGGGTACTCACGTCTCCTTTGTCGGCGATCGGCGCGCGCGGCTTGAGGATTCTCGTGAAAAGCACACGAAAGGGTGATCGCCCGGGGCTGGACCATTGACTTGTTATCAGGAAGAAATGGCCATACCGGTCACGGAGTTGGCGCCTTGGCGGTGGGTTCTGACGGGTACTCGGATTCTGACGTTCCGTGGGGCGGTGCCGCGGGAGGTCGACGTGGTGTGGGCGGCGGCGGGGTTCGGTACGAGGGTCGGCGGGGCTCAGTAGGAGCGGCGGCGGGCCTGGCCGAGCAGGCAGAGCACCAGGAGCAGGGCGGCCGGGAGCAGCAGCGCGCCGAGCGCGGGGACCGGTTCGGCGGCGGAGCGCAGGGCGGCCAGCGGCGCCGAGGCGGGCTCGGCCCACGGGGCCCGGGCCAGCCAGGCGACCCAGGGCAGGCCGACCCGGCGCAGCCGGTCGAGCTCGGTGGCGCCGCCCGCCAGCTCGACCAGCATCGGCAGCGCGCAGAGCAGCAGGAAGCCGGCCAGCGCGCTCCGGCAGACGGTGGCGGCGAGCACGCCGGTCCAGGCGGCCGCGACCACCAGGGCCGCGAAGGTGGCCAGCACCAGCAGCGGGCGGTAGTCGGTGCGCAGCTGGGCCACGGCGTGGAAATCGGCTGCCGCGACGGTGGTGCCGGCGGGGGCGGCCAGCCGCAGGGTGAGCGCGTTGACCGGCAGCGAGACCGCGGCGAGGACGGCGGCGGCCACGCCGACCAGGCAGAGCTTGGCCAGCAGCAGGCGCAGCCGGGCGAGGTAGCGCACCTGGGAGGCGGCCAGGCCGGGGTTGCGGACCTCGTGGCCGGCCGCGAGGACGCCGAGCAGTCCGGCCGCCAAGCCGGCGAGCGGGATCGGCAGCAGCGGGACGGAGGCGGTGACCAGCCGGACCAGCTCCGGGCCGTCCACCTGGTCGGGGTCGGCGTGCTGGACCAGCGCGGCGGCGAGCGCGGCCTGGGCGAGCAGGGCGGCGGCCAGGATCAGCCAGGTGGACCGGAGGCCGAGCAGTCGGCGGGCTTCGTAGGCGAGGACGCGCACGGGGTCACCCGTTCCAGTGGTCGGGCCCGGTCAGGGGCTGCGGGTCGGCGGGGGTGGAGGTGGGGGCGGGTTCGGCCGGCGGGAGGGCCGGGGCGGGGCCGGCGGTCGGCGCGAGGAAGGCGGTTACGCGCGAACCCCGCCGGGCGGGGCGGGCCGGTGGGACTGCGGCGGGCTCAGGCTCGGACTCAGGGGCGGGGATGGGGGCGAGGGTGGGAGCGGGCTGGAGCAAGGCGGGCGCGGCGAACGCGCCGGAGTGCGCGGGGTGGTCCACCTCGCCGGCCGGAGCACTCGGGGGCGGCAGCTCGACCGCGGGCGCCGTGAGCCCGCTCCGGGCGACCGGCAGATCGGGGTGCTGCCCGGCCCGGGTGCCGCGTGGCTGCGGCGCCACGGCCGGTTCCTCGGGTGCGGCCTCCGCTGACGGAACGTCATCCGCCGGGGCCGGCACCGGCGGCAGCTCCACCGTCGGCGGGGCCTCCGCCACCTGGGCGGGCAGCGGGGGCCCGCCCAGGTGGCGGGCGCCCACGGTGATGGCACTCAGGCGGCGCAGCTGGACCGTGGGGGTGGAGCCGGTCCCGCCGGTGAGCGGGCGGACCGGGCGCGGCGCGGGCTGCTCGACCACCCGGTCGGCCAGCTCGTGCAGCATGATCCCGTTGCGGTAGGCGAGTTCGCCGATCTCGGTGCGGCCGAGCCCGGCGACCGCCAGGCCCGTGCCGCCCTCGGGGCGGACCTGGGCGCCTTGGGCGGTGAGCAGGTCGGCCAGTCGCGTCATCTGGGGGCCGCGCACCGCGACCTCCCGGTGCAGCCTGGTCCGGCGGAACTCGGAGACCGGCTGGTCGGCGACCGGGCGGCCCTGGTCCAGGGTCACCACCCGGTCGGCCAGCAGTGCCGCCTCGCGGGGGTTGCGGGTGGTCAGCAGCACCGAGCCGCCGCCGGCCGGGAAGGCACGGAGGAAGGCGTGCAGCCACTCCACGGTGCTCGGCGACAGGCCCTCGGTCGGGCCGTCGAGCAGCAGCACCGAGGGGTCGCCGAGCAGAGCCGCGGCGAGGGCGAGCCGACGGGTCATGCCGGCGGAGTAGGCGCGCAGCCGGTGCTCGGCCACGGAGGCCAGGCGGACCTGCTCCAGCAGGTCGTCGGCGCGGCGGGCCGGGACGCCCACGGCGGCGGCGAGCATCCGCAGGTGGCCCCGGGCGCTCCGGCCCGGGTTGCCGGACCTGGGGTGGGCGTCCGGCAGCAGCACGCCGACCTCGCGCTCCGGGCGGCGCAGGCGCCGGTAGGTGCGGCCGTCGAAGAGGGTGACCCCGCCGCCGCGCTCGAGCTCGAGCATCAGCCGGAGCGCGACGGTCTTGCCCGCCCCTTCGGGCCCCAGCAGCGCGGTCACGGTGCCCGGTCTGACCTCGAACCCGAGGTCCTGGAGCGCCGGGCGGCGGCCCCGGCGGTACACCTTGGTGAGCCCACTGACCTGGATCATCACTGGCCGCTCCCACGCGCTCGGCTGCCCTGGCGGCGCTGGCCGCTCCGGATTCAGCACCCTAGGGGGCGGAACGGGAGATTCCGGGCATTGCGGGGACGGCGCGGGGCCACGGAGGGCCGCTCTCACCCGATCAGGGGACCGGCGGGCCTGCTCCGGGGTGTGCCCGCACGGTCACGTCGGACCATGGGGCGGTTCTTGCCGCCCGGCGGTCAGGAGGGCCCGCCGACCACCCGTCAGGAGTCGGGACGCAGCATCGGCGGGTTGAGCACGGTCGCGCCGCCGGCGGCGAAGAGCTGGGCCGGGCGGCCGCCCTGACGGGTGGTGGTGCCGCCCGAGGGAACCAGGAAGCCCGGGGTTCCGGTGACCTTGCGGTGGAAGTTGCGGGGGTCGAGTGCGACGCCCCAGACCGCCTCGTAGACCCGGCGGAGCTCGCCGACGGTGAACTCCTCGGGGCAGAAGGCGGTTGCCAGCGCCGAGTACTCGATCTTGGAGCGGGCGCGCTCGACGCCGTCGGCCAGGATCAGCGCGTGGTCGAAGGCCAGTGGCTCGCGGTCGGCCTCGGCCGGGCCGAGCAGTTCGCTGACCGGGGCCCAGCGGGCGCCCCGGGCGTCGCCGCCGGGCTTGGGGGTGGGCAGGTCGGGGGCGAGCGCGAGGTGGGCCACGCTCACCACCCGCATCCGCGGGTCGCGCTGCGGGTGACCGTAGGTGGCCAGCTGCTCGAGGTGGGCGCCCGCCAGGATCTGGCCGCCGGAGGCGTGGGCGCGCAGGCCGGTCTCCTCGGCCAGCTCGCGGGAGGCGGCCTCGCCCAGGCCCTCGTCCGGGCGCACGAAGCCGCCGGGCAGCGCCCAGTACCCCTGGAAGGGGGGCTCGCCACGGCGCACCAGCAGAGCGCAGAGTTCGTGCTCCCGAACCGTCAGCACCACCAGGTCGACCGTGACAGCGAACGGGGGGAAGGCCGACGGGTCATAGCGCGACATGGGGTCGATCATAGTCGTCTCTCTGACGATAAACACGAGGTCAGAGAGAACTTCGGATGCTCCTGGGGCACCGGCGGCAATAGGGACCAGTGACCCGCGGCCCCGGACCGTGCCGGGGCCGCGGGCCGCTCGGGTCAGCCCTGGCCGAGTTGGAGCTGTGGCGGGGCCTCCTCGACCACGGCCACCCCGATCCGGCTGACCCGCACCGAGAACGGCTCCCCCGCCACCCGCAGGCCGGCCAGCTCCAGTTCGCCGAGCGGGGCGGTGCTGGCGGGCCTGACCGCGGCCCGGCCGCCGGGCACGTCCGGGCGGACGCCGGCGAGGGCGAGCACCGCGTGGGTGGCCGCCGCGCTGGAGGCGGCGGCCGGACGGCAGGCCGCGGGGTGCGGCACGGGCGGGCAGTTCGGCAGCCGCTGCTCCCCCGCGTACATCTCCGGCACCCGGCCGGCGAACTGCGCACCGGCGTCGAGCAGGCCCTCCAGCAGGGTGCCGGCCTCACGCTCGAAGCCCGCCTCGGTCAGACCGGAGACCGCCAGCGCCGTCTCCAGCACCCGGACCGCTCCGCTGCGGTGGCCGAGCGGGTTGAACCGCGGGGACTTGGCACCGAGCGTGCGCAGGCCCCAGCCGCAGTCCAGCTCGGGCGCGACCAGCCGCTGGGCCAGCAGCCTGGTCTGTTCGCGGTCGAGCAGCCCGGGCAGTGCGGCACCCTCGGCGCCCAGGCCGAGATCGAGCAGGTGGACGAGGGAGCTGGTGACGGCGTTCACCGAGCGCCCGTCCGCGGTCAGCGCAGCGGCGGGGCGGCCGCCGGACAGGTCGTCCACCCAGAACCGCTCGCGGAACCGGCCGCGCAGCTCCTGCGCCCAGTCGCGCCACTGCTGGGCCCCGGGGCGGCCGAACGCCTCCAGCAGCTCGGCCCCGTGCAGGGCGGCCCGGTGGGCCTGGGCCTGGACCTCGCAGCGGGCGGCGGGCGGGGTGGCGGCCCGCTCCTCGCCGAGCCGGCTCAGGTCGGCGACGAAGCCGTCCACCAGACCGCTCTCGGCACTGGCGCGCAGCGCGGCCAGCGCCCGCTCCGCGGCCGGCAGCAGCTCGGCCGCCTCGGCCCGGGGCAGGCCCCAGCGCCAGGCCTCGGCGAGCAGGGTGACGAAGAGCAGGGTGGCCTCGGTCGCCGTGCAGGACGGCGGCAGTTCGGGGCCGGCGTGCCGCAGCGGGCCCGGGATTATCCCCTCGCCCCGGCTGCCGGCGGGCTGCTGACGGCGGGCCAGGGCGCGCAGGGTGCCGACGGCCAGCCGGGTGCCCAGCGGCAGGGTGAGCCGGGCCGCCCAGAGCGCGTCGGCCGGGGCCAGGCCGAACCGCCAGGGGGCGCCGGAGGCCGCGTAGAGGTCGCCGGGGCGGTCGGCGTCGGCCAGCAGCAGACCGTCGAGCGCGTCCAGCGAGCGGGTCACCAGCTGTTCGGCGCGGGGGTCGTCGCACCGGATCCGCAGGTCCGTCCAGGGGGCGGGGACCCCGGCGCCGCGGCCGGTGGGCGGCCGCACCGGCGGCGGCGCCAGCGGCTCCAGCTCCACCCGCAGCTCCACCGCCCAGCGGGCGCCGGGCTGCACCTCCAAGTCCCAGCGCAGCACTCCGGCTCCGGCCAGCACCGCGTGCGGCGAGGGGCGGGCGCTGACCGTGGCGCTGTGCCCCCGGCCGATCCAGCGCAGGCCGGCGGACTGCACCTGGGCCGGGATGTCGGGCAGCCGGGTGCCGGCGCCGATCTCGGCCAGGCTGCCGAGGTCGGTGCCGAGGGCGATCTCCAGCGGGAGCCGGACCGGTCGGCTGCCGGCGTTGCGGAGGGTGATGCTCTCCGTCCCGTCGGCGTGCCGAAGCCGTTCGACGGTGAGCGCCGGGTCCGGGTCGAGCTCCCCGGGCACCCGCACGAAGCCGAGGAAGCGGGCCTGGGCGGCGGTGATGAGTTCGCCCTGCAGCGGCAGCGGCTCGATGCCGCCGAGCCGGAGCTCCATCCGGTGCAGCTGGCGGATCCCGGAGCGGTAGAAGCCGTGCAGGCCGTCGCCGTGCAGCTGTCCGTCGGAGCCGGAGGCGGCCATGGCCGGAGCGCTGACACAGAGCACGTCGGAGTGGGCCGTCGCGGGCTGGCGGCGGCCCTGGGTGGCCGGACGCCCTGCGCCGGCCTGGGCGGCGTCCGGTCTCGGTGGCGCGACCGGGCGCGACCCGGCGACCGTCTCGGCCGGGATCGCGGTCTGTGCTGGCCTGGGGGCCGTCACCGGGCTCTCCTCCTGTCGGTGGACAGCACGGGCCCAGGGGCGCCGGCTGTCGGGGCTGGTAGCGGGTCCGCGCGGGGCGGACCGTGGTTCTCCCGGTGGCGGGCCAGGGGTGCGGGGCGACGGGCCCCGGTCCCCGGGCTCGGCCGGACCGCTGCGGCGGGGCCACCACGGGCTGCGGGCCCGATGGCGCCCCTCAGGGTGAACGCGACGCACCGGGCTCAGGTCACGCCCCGCCCCTCGGCGGAACGACGCCCGACCACCGGCGTCCGCCCCAGGATCGCGGCGCTCCCCCTCGCCGCGGTGCCGGCGGCAGGCTCCGCCGGGTTCGACCGTCCCGGACGGACGGCGCCGCCGCCGCACGTCGGGCGCCAGGATACGGTGCCGAGGGGGTACCGCCCGTACTGGGACGTGCCCGGACCGGGGCCGGCCCACACCCGTGACCAGCGGCGGGCCGACCGGCGCCGGCCCAGCCGGAACAGCGCGCGTACCAACCGCGCCGAGCACAGCAGACGAAGGAGTCTCATGTCCGTCGTGATCCGACAGCCAGGCGTCGTCCTGACCGACCACCTCTTCCAGGTGCCGCTGGACCACGGGGTGCCGCAGGGCGAGCAGATCGAGGTCTACGCCCGCGAGGTGGTCGCGGCCGGCAAGGAGCACGAGGAGCTGCCCTGGCTGCTCTACCTGCAGGGCGGTCCGGGCGGCCGAGCCGGCCGGCCGCTCGGGCGGGACAGCTGGCTGGACCGGGCGCTGGACGACTACCGGGTGCTGCTGCTGGACCAGCGCGGCACCGGCCGCTCGACGCCGGCCACCCGGCAGACCCTGCCGCTGCGCGGCAGCGCGGCCGAGCAGGCCGACTACCTGGCCTGCTTCCGGGCCGACTCGATCGTCAAGGACGCCGAGCTGATCCGGCGCCGGCTGCTCGGCGAGCGGGGGAAGTGGTCGCTGCTCGGCCAGAGCTACGGCGGTTTCTGCACCCTCACCTACCTGTCGCTGGCGCCCGAGGGCGTGCGCGAGGCGATGGTCACCGGCGGCCTGGCCGGCCTGCGCAGCAGCGCCGCCGACGTCTACCGCGCCGCCTACCCCCGGGTGGCCCGGAAGAACGCCGCGCACTACGCCCGGTACCCGCAGGACGTGGAGGCGGTGCGCCGGATCGTCGAGCACCTGGCGGAGGCGCCGGCCCAGCTGCCCGACGGCGGCGAGCTCACCGTGCCGGCCTTCCAGGCGCTCGGCCTGATGCTCGGCTCGGGCACCGGCTCCGACAGCCTGCACTACCTGCTGGAGGACGCCTGGGTCCGCGGCAGCGCCGGACTGGAGCTCTCGGACGCCTTCCTGACGGGGGCGCAGGCGCAGCTCTCCTTCGCCGGCGCACCGCTCTACGCGGTGCTGCACGAGTCGATCTACGGCCAGCGCTCGGTGGATCCGGGGGCGACCTCCTGGGCCGCCCAGCAGGTCCGGTCGGAGTTCCCCGAGTTCGACGCGCTGCGGGCGCTGGCGGACGGGAGCCCGGTGCGGTTCACCGGCGAGATGATCTACCCCTGGATGTTCCAGACCGACCCGGCGCTGCGGCCGCTGCGCGAGACGGCGCAGCTGCTGGCGGAGCGGACCGACTGGCCCGACCTCTACGACCCCAAGGCGCTCGCCGCCAACCAGGTGCCGGTGGCGGCCGCCGTCTACCACGACGACATGTACGTGGACACCGCGGACTCGCTCGCGACCGCCGACGCCGTGCACGGGCTGCGGACCTTCGTGACCAACGAGTGGGAGCACGACGGCCTGCGGGTCAGCGGCGGCCGGGTGGTGGACCGGCTGATCCGGATGGTGCGCGGCCAGGCCTAGCGGCCGGCGGGCCGGGCCCGGCCCGCGGTGGCGGCAGCGGCACGGCGGGCGGGACTCCTGCGGGCGCGCGGGGCAGCCGCCCCGGACCGGCCGCGGGGGCGCGGTCGCTCGCCGCAGGCAGGCCGGCCGGCGGTACCCGGCGGGGCCGTGGGCCGCGGGCGGTCGGCGGGGGCTCGCGGTGAGCCGGGGCCGCGGCCGGGGGCCGGGGCGGTGGGAGTGGCGCTCGGTCATCTCAGCCTCCCCACCTGGCTCCGCCGGTGCGGCGACTGCCCGTCCGGGCGGCCCCGCGCCGGCCGGGACGACGGCCCCGGTGGGCGGGGCCCTGCTCGATGCGGCGGCCGCGGCCGCCCGGCAGCGGACCCCGGCCCGGCCGCGGCACCGCCACCGCCGGGGGCGGCGGAGCAGGCGGACCGTCGCCGCCGCGCGGCCGGGGCACCCGGCCGGCCCGGGTGCGCGGCAACTCGGGGTGACCGGTCGAGCGGTGCGCGGCCGGCGGACCCTCGGGATCGCCGCCCTCCGCTGGCGTGACCGGGCCTGCCGCACCGCCCGGTCCACCTGCGCCGCCGGCGGCGGCTCCGGCGCCCGGCGCCCGCTGCCGCCGCGGGGTCGGCCACGGCGCCCGGGCCCGCTCGCCGTGGTACTGCGCCGCGCCGCTCCCCGCCTGCCCGGGCTCCGCACCCGGCTGACCGGACGTCAGCGGAGCGGCGGCGGCCGGGGGCGCGTCATCGGGCTCCGGCGGTCCGTCAGGACCGTCGTCGAGCTGCTCCTCGAGCCGGTCCGAGAGCCCGTCAGTCCTGTCCTGGGCGTAGCGGCGCCGGGCCCGCTCGGCCCGGACGATGCTCAGCAGGCCGTCGGGCGGCAGGCTGGTGTTCAGCGACTCGTGGAGCAGGATCGCGAGCGTGTACTCCGGGTCCAGGTCCAGCGCCAGGCCGAGCACCACCCGGCTGGTCGCGATGTCGCCGGCCAGCCAGGAGGTCCAGGCCAGCAGGGTCAGCGGCGCCTTGGCGTACTCCGCGTAGGGCGCCACGCAGCGGCGGGCGAGGTAGCGCCAGAGCCGCTGGGCGGCGGCGAGCTCGTCGGGCTCGGCGTACTCGGCGGCGCGGTCGCGACTGGCCCGGTCCAGCAGGCCGACGATCAGCCGGGCGCTCTGCTCGTCGGTGAGCCGGGGCGGGCCGGATCGGCTCTCGGCCATGGCGTGCTCGAGCAGTTCCACGGTGCCGGCGAAGGTGCGCTCCGCACCGCCGGGCTCGGCCCGGATCAGGTCGCAGGCCCGAGCCAGCTCCTGCCGGACGGCCTCGCGCAGGCCGTCCTCCTCCGGCGGGCCGATCGGCGCCAGGCCGGCGGCGATGGCGCGGCGGCTGCCGCGCGGGGCGAGCCCCGCGAAGGTGGCCGCCGCCACCACGGCCCTCGGCTCCCGGGCGCTGTGGACGGGCGTGCCGTGCGGCGGGCAGCAGTCGAGGTCGGCACAGAGGAAGGACCACCAGCGGCCGGCCGAGAGGCAGAGCGACTCCTTGACCAACAGACCGTGCCCGCGGAAGGCGCGCCGCAACTCCTCGGCGAGCGGCCGCAGGCCGGCCAGCGCGACCGGACCGCCGGGGTCCGGCTCGCGGCACAGGTAGATCAGCACCGCGTCCGGCCGGCCGCCGCGCTCCTCGGAGAGCTCGAGCAGCAGCTCGGCCAGGTCCGCGGCGACCTCGGGCCAGCTCTGCTCGTCGGCCGGGATGTCGAGCCGGACCGCGCCGCCCTGGCGCAGCTCCGAGCCGTGCAGGCCGATCACGACCAGGCTGTCGTCGGGGTAGAAGCCGAGCAGGTAGGGGAGCATGGCGGCCATGTCGGCCGGGCCGTGCATCCGCAGGACGTGCCGGCCCTCGAAGCGGCCGGCGGGGGTGGTGGTGGCGTCGTCGCGAGTCATGGCGGAAGCCTGCAGCGGTTCCGGCCGTATGCGGTGGAATTGCCGCTGGCCTGTGGATAACCCCGCACTTGTGGACAGAATTGCGCGGGCCCGGACCGCTTAATGGGCCGAATGGGTGAACCGGGCGGTGGCTTCGCCGAGTTGTCCACAGGTTCGAGGGGTCATTGGCCCGGTGTCGGCCCGAAGGGGTTACATAGGTGCCATGAACCAGCCGATCCGCACCCCCGCCCCGCTCCCCGGCGACGACGCGGCCCCCGCCGCGGACCGCGCGGCCGTCCGCGAGCGCGCCGAGGCCGTGCTGCGCGAACTCGCCGGCCCGACCGCGCGCCTGCGGGAGGACCAGTGGCTGGCGATCGAGGCGCTGGTGGTGGACCGGCGCAGGGCGCTGGTGGTGCAGCGCACCGGCTGGGGCAAGTCGGCCGTCTACTTCATCGCGACCGCGCTGCTGCGCTCGGCCGGCGGCGGGCCGACCGTGATCGTCTCGCCGCTGCTCGCCCTGATGCGCAACCAGGTGGAGTCCGCCGCCCGGGCCGGCATCCACGCGCGCACCATCAACTCCGCCAACACCGAGGAGTGGGACGGCATCCAGGCCGAGGTCGCGGCCGGCACGGTGGACATCCTGCTGGTCAGCCCGGAGCGGCTGAACAACCCCGACTTCCGCGACCAGGTGCTGCCCAAGCTGGCCGCCTCCACCGGCCTGCTGGTGGTCGACGAGGCGCACTGCATCTCCGACTGGGGCCATGACTTCCGCCCCGACTACCGCCGGCTGCGCACCATGCTGGCGGACCTGGCCCCCGGCGTGCCGGTGCTGGCGACCACCGCGACGGCCAACTCCCGGGTCACCGAGGACGTCGCCGAGCAGCTGGGCACCGGCACGGCCGACGGGCGGGCGCTGGTGCTGCGCGGCCCGCTGGACCGGGAGAGCCTGAGCCTGGCCGTGCTCTCGCTGCCCGATCCGGCGCACCGTCTGGCCTGGCTGGCCGACCACTTGGACGAGTTGCCCGGCTCCGGCATCGTCTACACGCTGACGGTGGCCGCGGCCGAGGAGGTCACCGGCTTCCTGCGCGGCCGCGGCTTCGCGGTCGCTTCCTATTCCGGCCGGACCGAGGACGCCGAGCGCCGCACCGCCGAGGCCGACCTGCTCGCGAACCGGGTCAAGGCGCTGGTCGCCACCTCCGCCCTGGGCATGGGCTTCGACAAGCCCGACCTGGGCTTCGTGGTCCACCTCGGCTCCCCCGGCTCCCCGATCGCCTACTACCAGCAGGTCGGCCGAGCCGGCCGCGGGGTGGACCGGGCCGAGGTGCTGCTGCTGCCCGGCCGCGAGGACGAGGCGATCTGGCGCTACTTCGCCTCCCTCGGCTTCCCGCCCGAGGAGCAGGTGCGCCGCACCCTCTCGGCGCTGGAGGAGGCCGGCCGGCCGCTCTCCACCGCCGCCCTGGAGGCCCGGGTGGACCTGCGGCGGACCCGCCTGGAGACCATGCTCAAGGTGCTGGACGTGGACGGGGCGGTGCGCCGGGTGCGCGGCGGCTGGCTGGCCACCGGCGAGCCCTGGGCCTATGACGGGCCTCGCTACGCCAAGGTCGCCCGGGCCCGGGCGGATGAACAGCAGGCGATGCGCGAGTACGCGGCCGGCGGGCACTGCCGGATGGAGTTCCTGCGCCGGCAGTTGGACGACGAGGCGGCGGCGCCCTGCGGCCGCTGCGACCGCTGCGCCGGCCCCCGGCACAGCGACAGCGTCTCGGCCGAGGCGCTGGAGGCGGCCCGGGCCGCGCTGGGCCGACCCGGCGTCAGCTTCGAGCCGCGCCGGCTCTGGCCCACCGGCATGGACGCGCTCGGCGTCCCGTTGAAGGGCAAGATCCCTGCCGAGGAGCAGGCCCAGACCGGGCGGGCGCTGGGCCGGCTCTCGGACATCGGCTGGGGCGGCCGGCTGCGCACCATGCTGGGCGAGGGCGCGCCCGACGCCGCCGTGCCAAACGACGTGGTGGACGCGCTGGTCACGGTGCTGGCGGACTGGGCGCGCGGTCCCGGCGGCTGGGCGAGCGCCGCGCCGGAGACGGGCCGCCCGGTCGGCGTGGTGGCGATGGCCTCGGCCTCCCGGCCCGGCCTGATCTCCTCGCTGGCCGAGCGGATCGCGCAGGTCGGCCGGCTGCCGCTGCTCGGCCGGCTCGAGTACCTGCACGGTGAGCGGCCCGCCGGCGCCCGCAGCAACAGCGCCCAGCGGCTGCGATCGCTCTCCGGCGCGCTGGTGGTCCCGCCGGGGCTGGCGGCGGCGCTGGCCGAGGCCGGTGGCCCGGTACTGCTGGTCGACGACCTGGTGGACAGCGGCTGGACGGTCACGGTGGCCACCCGGCTGCTCCGGCAGAACGGCGCCCAGGCCGTGTTGCCCCTGGTCCTCGCGGTGCAGGCGTGAATCCGCGGTACTTGATGGACGTCCGGCACACGGGGGGGCTCGATAGCCGGAACGGCTCTGCGCCATTTGGTGAATAAGTCCGGCGAATCATATTTATTCGTGCGGCACTCATCATTTCATCGTTGCCGCACGCCCCATCTGCCGTGAGAATTGCAGCGTACCCACAAGCCGGCCCCCGGGGCCTGACTTCGGCGTACGCACGCGCCCGCGCGCGACGCGGGCCTGGAAGGAGGACCATGCTCGACGGCATCGACCGCGGTCGGCTCTCCTCCGCCACGGGTCGGAGCATCGACCTGGAGGGCTGGGCGAACGCGGGGGTGCCGCTGCTCGGCGACCCGCGTGACCTGGTCACCGAGCTGCACCAGCGTCACCTCCCGCAGCCGGGAACCAGCGTGATCGCGGTACTCGACCACGACCAGCGGGTGGTCGCCTCGGCCTCGGTCACCGCGCGCCCGCACGTGACGGACGGCTGGCACCACCGGAACGCCCTGCTGACCCAGCTGCGCCGGGTCACGCCGCACGACCTGAGACTCGCGGCACCGCGCCGGACCGCCGTCCTCCTGCACTGCCGCGACGGGGAGCCTGGCTGGTCCGAGCCGGACGGCCCCTGGCTGTGGGCGCTGCGGGACGCGGCCTCGCTGCACGGCCTGCGGTGCGGCGCCTACATCGCGCTGACCCCGAGCGGCTGGCAGGTGCTCGGCGAGGGGCGCTGCGGACGCACCCCGCACTCCGGTTCCTGGGCCGAGCGCCCGCTCCACACGGTCTCCGAACTCCCGCGCCGGACACCGGAGATCGGCCACCCGGCCGCCGCCGGAGCCGCCGGCACCGCCAGACCCGCCGGCGGCAGCCGGACGGCCGCACCCGTCGGCCCCTGGACCCCGGTCGCAGCCCGCGCCACATCGGCCCACCGGGCAGCGAACTGACGGCCGCACCCGCCGCGCGCCCGCGCCAGGCCCGACGGACGGCCACGACGGCCCTCCGGGCAGGCCGAAGCAGGCACCCGTGAACGGATGAACCGCCCGGGCACCTCAGGACCCCGGCCCCGGCCCAGCCCTCAGGCCGGAACCGCCTGCCCTGCCGCCGCCGGCACCTCGGGCAGCCGGGTGGTGGGACCGCAGACCACCAGCAGCGAGCCGGCGTGCGTGCGCGCCTTCTCCACCGCCAGGACCGCGCGGCCGGGGTCGGCCGTGTCCAGCACCAGCACGACCACCTCGCGCCGGGCCGGCCGGGTGAGCGCCACGTCGGCGTAGAACACGTCGGTGCCCTCGGCCAGTTGCGCCCAGTACCGGTCGGCGCCGAAGGACAGCTCGTGCTGCTGCCACGGGTGCGGCCGGTCAGCGGTCAGCACCAGGATCGCGCCCGGCTCGTGCCCGGACTCCAGCAGCAGGTCCACCGCCTCGTCGGCCCGCTCGAGCGCCGACTCCGGGTCAGCCGGCACCAGCTGCACCGTCGGACCGGCCGGAGCGGCCGGAGCCGGCGGGGCGGGCCGCGGACCGGGCTTGGGGATCTGCGCAGCGCGCGGAGCGGGCTCGGCGGCACCGGCCTTCGCCGGAGTCGCCGTGGCCGGACCGGGCTTCGCGGGCCCCGGCCTGGCCGCCGCCGGACGCGGGCCCGGCCGCGGCCCGGGGACCGGGGCGGCCCCCGTCGCGGGACGAGCAGCACCCGGCCTGGCGGTGGACTGCGCACCGGCAACCGGTGCACGGGAAGGGCTTGCGGAAGGGGACGCCTTGCGCGCGGCAGGCGTGCTGGGGGCTTCTGCGTCCGACTCGCGGGGGAAGGGAACGCCGTGGCCCGGGATGCTCTCGTGAATCTCCGGCTCCTCGGGGAAGACAGGCATACCCGGATATCTATCAAATGCCGGTCGGATGCGCACGGGCGCCCCACCTATTGGGCCGCCCGGCACCGACCCGATCAGCGGAACGTGCTGCCGCGACCACTCCTGATGACCAGTCAGAAGCCGAGCGTGAGCTGTTCGTCGCCCTCGGCTTCCCTGCTGCGCTTGAGGTGGCGCCAGCGCGGCAGCGCGTCCATGTAGGCCCAGGAGAGCCGGTGCAGGCCGGTCGGCCCGTGCTCCTCCAGCGCCGCGCGGTGCACCGGCGAGGGGTAGCCCGCGTTCTCCGCGAACCCGAACTCCGGGTACCGCGGCGCCAACTCGGCCATCAGCGCGTCGCGGTGGACCTTCGCCAGCACGGAGGCCGCCGCCACGCAGACGCAGCTCTGGTCGCCCTTGATCACCGTGCGGACCCGCCACGGCCCGCCCAGGTAGTCGTGCTTGCCGTCCAGGATCACCGCGTCCGGCTCCACCGGCAGCGCCTCCAGGGCCCGCACCGCGGCCAGTCGCAGCGCCGCCGTCATGCCGAGGTCGTCACACTCCTGCGCCGAGGCCTGGCCGATCGCCGAGGCGGTCACCCAGCCGGCCAGCACCGGCGCCAGCTGCTCCCGGCGGCGGGGGGTGAGCAGCTTGGAGTCGGTCAGCCCCTCCGGCGCCTTGCGCAGCCCGGTGACCGCGGCGCCGACCGTGACCGGCCCGGCCCAGGCGCCCCGCCCGACCTCGTCGAGCCCGACCACCACGCCGGCACCGGCTCGGCGGAGCGAGCGCTCCACGCTGTGGGTGGGCGGCTGGTAGGGCATGGCGACGGGTCCGTTCCGGGAACGCGGGTGGAGGGCGCGGGTGCCGAACCGGCTCCCGCGCCCTCCACCCTACGACCGCCGCACCGCGCCCCCGTACCGCGCGGACCGGTTCAGCCCTTGACCGACCCCGCCAGCAGCCCCCGGACGAAGTACCGCTGCAGCGCGAAGAAGACCATCAGCGGCACGATCATCGAGATGAACGCCCCGGCGGTGAGCAGTTCCCAGTGCCCGCCGAAGTTGCCGGAGAGCTGCGCCAGCCGGACCGTCATCGGCGCCACCTCCGGGGTGCCGCCGGCGAAGGTCAGCGCCACCAGCAGGTCGTTCCAGACCCAGAGGAACTGGAAGATCGCGAACGAGGCGAGCGCGGGCGTGCAGAGCGGCAGCACGATCGACCGGAAGATCCGGAAGTGCGAGGCCCCGTCCACCACCGCCGCCTCCATCAGGTCGCTGGGCAGCTGGGAGATGAAGTTGTGCAGCAGGAACACCGCCAGCGGCAGCGCGAACATGGTGTGCGCGAGCCAGACCGGCGCGTAGGTGTCCCGGAGGTTGAGAGCCGGCACGATGGTGACCGAGCCCAGGTGCGCGCCCTGCGAGAACAGCCGCAGCAGCGGGATCAGCGCCATCTGCAGCGGCACCACCTGCAGCGCGAAGATCACGAAGAAGAGCGTGTCGCTCCCCCGGAACTTCACCCAGGCCAGCGCGTACGCCGCCATCGCGGCCAGCGCCAGCGGGAAGAGGGTGGCCGGGATCGCGATCGCCAGCGAGTTCACCAGGTACGGCATCAGCCCGCCGCTGACCCCGAACCCACCCTCGAAAAGGACCGAGTGGTAGTTGTCGAGGGTGAACCCGGGGTGGCTGAGGACGGTCCACCACCCGGTGTCGGCCACGTCCTGCTTGGGCCGCAGCGAGGTGACCAGCAGCCCCAGCGTCGGCAGGGTCCAGAGCACGGTCAGCACGATCACCAGCAGCGAGGCGAGCGGGCTGCTGAACGACCGGCGGACCGCCCGCACCGCCGGCGCCGGCGGCCGGTCCGGGAGCGCGCTCCGCGGGGACGGGCCGTCGTCCGGGACCGCGTCGGTGATCGGACTGCTCATCGGTGGCCACGCTCCTTCCGCAACTGGACGATGTTGTAGGCGACCAGCGGCAGCACCGCGACGAAGAGCAGCACCGCGAGCGCGCTCCCCCGGCCGAAGTTGAACCCGGTGAAGGACTGCGAGTACATCTCGTTCGCCAGCACCTGGGTGCCGAAGTTGCCGCCGGTCATGGTGCGCACGATGTCGAAGGCCTTCAGCGTGATCAGCAGCACCGTGGTCAGCACCACCACCAGGGTGGTGCGGATCATCGGCACCGTGACGTGCCAGAACAGCTTCAGCCCGGTCGCCCCGTCCAGCCGGGCGGCCTCGGTGATCTCGTCCGGGATCGCCTTGATCGCCGCCGAGAGCACCACCATGGCGAACCCGGTCTGCACCCAGACCATCACCACCATCAGCAGGAAGGTGTTCAGCGGCTGGGAGAGGATCCAGTTCGGCGGGTTCTTCCAGCCGAACCAGATCGCGGTCTGGGTGAGCAGGCCGACCTGCGACTGGCCGGCCTGGCGCGAGTCATAGACGAACTTCCAGATGATGCTCGCGCCGACCAGCGAGATCGCCATCGGCATGAAGAAGAGCGACTTGTAGACCGACTGCCCGCGCATCCGGTCCACCAGCAGCGCCAGCACCAGGCCGAGCCCGGTGGCGGCCAGCGGCACCACCAGCAGCCAGAGCAGGGTGGTGACCAGCACCTGGTGGATGGTGTCGCTGCCGAACGCCCAACTGTAGTTGTCGGTGCCGATGAACCGGCTGCTGTCGGCGTTGCGCAGGCTGAGGTAGATCGTCCGCAGCAGCGGCAGCACCAGCCCGACCAGCAGCAACAGGACCGTCGGCCCGAGGAAGACCACCATGGCGAGCCGGCGCCCGAACCGCCCGGTGGCCCGCCCGGCCGCGTAGAAGACCAGCAGCAGCACGCCCAGGAAGCCGGCCGCCGCTCCCACGGTGTTGGCCAGTTTGACCCCGGCGTCGTCCCAGCCCGAAGCCAGCAGGACCGAGGTCGCGCGGGCGCCGGCCGGTGCGGCCGGCGCCAAGCCCGTGAACAGCATCCGGAGCTCCTACTGCGGCCAGGCCGAGTCGATGTCGCGCGCGGTCTTCTGGATCGACTGCCCCTCGGCGAACCAGGCGGTCAGCGACTTCCACTCCTGCCCGGAGCCGACCGCGGCCGGCATCAGGTCCGAGGCGTCGAACCGGAAGGTCGCCGCCGGGTCGGTGAGCTCGGCGGCCGAGAGCTGGTCGATCGGGTCGGTGTAGAGGCTCTTGTCCACGCCCTGGTTGGCCGAGACCCAGCCGGACGCGACCTTGACCCGGGAGCTGGCCCAGTCCGCGGTGGAGAGGTAGTCCTGCACCGCCTGCACCTCGGGCCGGTTGGCGAACGCGGTGACGAACTCGCCGCCACCCTCCACCGGGTTGGAGATCGCCGGGTTGACCGCGGGCAGGTGGAAGGCGAAGACGTCGCCGTCCGGGCCGACCTTGGTGCCGGCCGGCCACTGCGCCTCGTAGAAGGAGGCCTGCTGGAGCATCCAGCACTTGCCCTTGAGGATCGGGCTGCCGGCGTCCTGGAAGGTGGTGGTGGCGATGGACTTCACGTCGCCGAAGCCGCCGTTGACCCAGGCCGGGTTCTGCATCCAGCCGGCCACGGTCTGCATCGCCTGGGTGACCTGCGGGTCGCTGAACTTGATCTTGTGGCTGACCCACTGGTCGTAGACGTCACCGCCCTGGGCGCCGAGCACCACCTCCTCCAGCCAGTCGGTGGCCGGCCAGCCGGTCGCGGTGCCGGAGCCCAGCCCGCCGCACCAGGGCTTGCCGCCGTTCGCGCCGGACTTGGCGATGGTGTCGCTGAGCGTCATCAGGTCGGCCCAGGTCTTCGGCACCTGGTAGCCGGCCTGCTGGAAGGCCTTGGGCGAGTACCAGACCAGCGACTTCATGTTGGCGCTCATCGGGGCCGCGTAGAAGACGCCGTCGACCGAGCCGTAGGTCTTCCAGACCGGGCTCCACTTGGCCTCGTTGGCCTCGGTGGTGGCGGACGGCCGCTTCACGTGGCCGGTCTTGACCATCTGGGCCAGCAGGCCCGGCTGCGGGATGATCGCCAGGTCGGGCGCGTTGCCGCCGCTGACCCGGACCGGCAGCTGGGACTCGAAGTCGTTGGAGCCCTCGTAGGAGATCTTGATCCCGGTGCAGTCGCTGAACTGCTTCCAGGACTTCTCCAGCGAGTCGGACTCGGGGCTGGTGATCGAGGCGAACATGGTCACCGTGGTCCCCGCGTGCCCGGCGTACGGCTGGAACGGCGCGCAGGCGCCGGCCAGCGGCGAGGCCGAGCCGGTGCCGCCCCCGCCACCACCGCCGCCGCCGCTGGAGTTGTTGGAGCAGGCGGCCGCCAGGGCCAGGCCCAGCACCGCCGGTGCAACGAACAGTTGTCGGCGGAGCCTGCTACTCACACTGAGGTTCATCACGTTCTCCTGCGGCCTGGAACGAACGGAAAGGAACGAACGCATGGCGCGGCGCTGAACGACTGGGTGGATTGGGGAACTCGGTTACTGGTGCGTTGACGTTAACGCACTGATCATTCGCCGCCAAGGGACCGGACCGGGGATATCTGCCCTGGTTGACCCGGGAGACATCCTCATCCGCCGCAGGAAACGCACCGGCGTGCGAGGCCTTGGAACGGCCCCGCACGCCGCAGAGTCGGCCGGAAACCGACCGGCCTTCGTTTCAGAGGTCGAAAGCGGAAGCTGCTCCGCCGACCAGGAGTGGATCAACTAGTGCAGCCGGACCGGCAGCTCCCGCAGGCTGTTGACCACCAGCGAGGCGGTCGGCCGCAGCTCCCCGTCCGGTACCGCCAGCGCCAGCCCGGGGAACCGCTCGAACAGCGCGGGCAGCGCCACCTCCGCCTCCAGCCGGGCCAGCGGCGAGCCGGGGCAGACGTGCGGACCGTGCCCGAAGGACAGGTGCCGGGCCGGCTCCCGGGTGATGTCGAACAGCTCCGCCGTCACCCCGTGCTGCAGCGGGTCCCGACCGATCGCGTTGTACGAGACCAGCACCGGCTCGCCGGCCGGCACCACCACCGCGCCCACCTCGATCGGCTCGGTGCTGAACCGGAAGAGGAAGTTGCTGGTCGGCGGAGTCCAGCGCAGCGACTCCTCGACCACCGCGGACCAGGCCACCCGCCCGCTGCGGACCAGCTCCAGCTGGTCCGGGTGCCCGAGCAGCGCCCGCACCGCGTTGGTGATCAGGTTGACCGTGGTCTCGTGCCCGGCCGCGATGATCACCCGCAGCGTGGCGGCCGCCTCCTGGTCGCTCAGCGGCGCCGCGCCGTCCGGAAGGTCGGCCGCCAGCAGCGCGCTGGCCAGGTCCTCCCCCGGCTCCGCCCGGCGCTGCCGGACCAGGCCGTCGACCAGGGCGTTCAGCTCCGCGATGGTCGCCTGGATGCCGGCCGGGTCGGGCACGCTGCTGAAGAACCGCTCGTACAGCTCGCGGACCCGCCCGTGGTCGGCCGGGTCCAGGCCGAGCAGCGAGCCGATCACCGACATCGGCAGCGGGAAGGCGAAGGCCGACTTCAGGTCCACCTCCGGCCCGCCCGCGGCCAGACCGTCCAGCAGCTGACCGGTGATCAGCTCGATCCGCGGCCGCATCAGCTCTACCCGCCGCGGGGTGAAGGCCTGCGCCACCAGCGCGCGCAGCCGCCGGTGCTCCTCGCCGTCGGTGGTGACCATGCTCGGCCCGGGCACCGCCAGCCCGATCAGCGGCCAGCTCTTCGGCACCTCGCCGCGCTGGAAGGCGCCCCAGTGCCGGGCGTCCTTCACCAGCCGCTGGTCGGTCAGCAGCGCCTTGGCCTCGGCGTGCCGGGTGACCGCCCAGGCCGGCACCCCGCCCGGCAGCAGCACCGGCACCACCGGTCCGGCCGCCCGCAGCAGCGCCCCCTCGGCGGCGCTGTCCCGGGCGAACGGGTCCAGCTCCACCGGCTCCACGACAGCCTGGTCGGTCATCCGAACGCTCCTCCTGTGTTGGTGGCCGGGGTGAAGCCCACCGGCAGCGAGACCAGCGCCCGCACCCATGGCGAAGGCCGCCAGACCAGCGCGTGCTCGGCCACCGCCAGGCCCAGGTCGGGCAGCCGGTCCAGCAGCACCTCGATCGCGGTGCCGGCGATCACCTCCGCCGCCTCCTGAGCCGGGAACGGGCAGCGGTGCTCGCCGTGCGAGAAGCTCAGGTGGGCCCGGTTGCCCTCGGGCGGCGAGCCGTCCGCCTGCCGGACCGCCGGATCGCCGTTGGCCCCGGCGAAGCCGAGCAGCACCAGGTCGCCGGCGGCGATCCGCTGCCCGGCCAGCTGGGTGTCCCGGACCGCCCAGCGGCCGGCGAAGTTCTGCGTCGGGGTGTCCTCCCAGAGCGCCTCGGTGAGCGCCTGGGCCACGCTGCGCCGTCCGCCGGAGAGCGAGGCGGCGAAACGGTCGTCGGTCAGCATCAGCCGCAGCGCGCTGGCGATCCAGTAGGCGGTCGGCTGGTGCCCGGCGATCAGCAGCACCCGCAGGTCGCGGATCACCTCGTCGTCGGAGAGCCCGGCCGGGTGCACCAGCAGCCGGGAGGTGAGGTCGGCGCCGGGCCGGGCCCGCTTGGCCTCCACCAGCTCGGCCATCACGGCCAGCAGCGTCGCCGCGCCCTGCTGCGCGTCGGCCCCGCCGTCCAGCATGTCCAGCAGGCCCTGGATCAGCACCGGAACCTGGACCGAGTCCAGCCCGAGCGCCCAGCAGAGCACCAGCAGCGGCATCCGGTGGGCGAACTCGGCCACCAGGTCGGCCTCGCCGCGCCCGGCGAACTCGTCGATCAGCCGGTCGGCGACCCGCTCGCTCTGGGTCTTCAGCTCGTAGGGGTCGATCCCGGCCAGCGCGTCGGCCACCGCCCCGGCCCGGCGCTGGTGCTCACCGCCCTCGGTGTAGAGCAGCGACGGCACCGGCGCCATCATCGGCCGCAGCGGCCAGTCCGCCGGGATCGACGGCCAGGCGTGCCAGCGGCTGGAGTCCCGCCCGAACAGCTTGGGCTGGCCGGTCACCAGCTGCAGCTCGCGGTAGCCGATCACCAGCCAGGCCAGCACCCCGCCGGGCAGCTCGACCGGGGCCACCGGCCCGTGCTCGGCCCGCATCTCGCGGTAGACCTGGCCGGGGTCGGTCTGGAAGCGCGGCCCGTACAGCGGCACCGCGCCGCGGTGCGCCGGGCAGCCCGGGGGCGGGGTGGTCGCCGGTTCGGTCACGAGGGGTCCTCCACATCAGCTTCGGCCAGCCCGGCCAGGTGGCGGACCAGGGTGATCAGCACCTGCTTGCCGGACTCCTTCTCCCGCGCGTCGCAGTCGACCAGCGGCACCTCCGGCGCCAGGTCGAGCGCCTGGCGCACCTGGTCCAGGGTGTGCCGGGGCGGCTCGAAGTTGTTCCGGGCGACCACGAACGGCATCCCGTGCTGCTCCAGCCGGTCGATCGCGTGGAAGGACTCGGCCAGCCGGCGGGGATCCACCAGCACCACCGCGCCGAGCGCCCCGCTGAACAGCCGGTCCCAGAGGAACCAGAACCGCTCCTGGCCGGGCGCGCCGAACAGGTAGAGCACGTTGCGGTCGGAGAGCGTGATCCGGCCGAAGTCGAAGGCGACCGTGGTGGCCCGCTTGCCGGCCACCGCCGACGGGTCGTCGACCCCCACGCCGGCCTGGGTCATCAGCTCCTCGGTGGTCAGCGGACGGATCTCGCTGACCGCGCCGACCAGGGTGGTCTTGCCCACGCCGAAGCCGCCGACCACGACGATCTTGCTGGCGTTCTCCGCGGTGCTGCGCAGCGGCGGCCGGGCCGGGGCGGCGTCAGAGCCGTTGGAGTCCATGCAGTACCTGCTTCAGGGTGTCGAGGTCGGGCAGCCGGCCGGCGTGCGCGAACCGGGGGTGGCGGGCGGTGATCCGGCCGCTCTCCAGCAGGTCGCCGAGCAGGATCTTCACCACGCTGACCGGCAGCCCGAGGTCGGCGGCCAGCTCGACCACGGCGGTCGGGTGGGCGCAGATCCGCAGGATCCGGGCGTGTTCGGACTGCATGCCGGGCACCGGCCCGCTCTCCGCGACGATCAGGGTGACGGTGTCGAAGGCGTCGGTGGCGGCCTGGCTGCGCCCGCCGGTCACCGTGTAGAGCCGGTCCGGGCTGTCGTCCGGGCCGGGCAGCGGGCGGCGGCTCATGCGTCCGCGGCGGTGTCGTCCTCGGCGGTGTCGTCCTCCCGCGGCGGGGCGGTCAGCAGTTCGCCCAGCTGCTCGACCATGCCGTGCATGTTGTGGCCGACCAGGCCCACGTCGGCGCTCTCCTCGGTGACCACGGCCAGGTGCGCGCCCTGTCCGGCCTCGACGATGCACAGGATGCCGCCGTGGAACTCGGTCATCGACTGGCGCACCCCGCCGGTGCCGTCGCCGAACTCGATCGAGGCGCCGTGCGACAGGCTCTGGATGCCGGAGGCGATGGCGGCGAGCTGGTCGGCCTGGTCCTCGCTCAGGCCGGCGCTGTGGCAGAGCTTGAGTCCGTCCGCGGAGAGCACCAGGGCGTGCCGGGAGTCGGGCGTGCCGGCCAGCAGGTTCTCCAGCAGCCAGTCGAGGTCACGGTCGGTGGTGCTGCTCATCGAGGGTCGTCCTCCGGGAGGTCGGCGGTGGGTGCGGGGGTGGCCACCGGGAGCCGGGCGCCCTGCACGGCCTGGCGGAAGGCGCCGAACCGGGCGGCGTTCGGCCGGCGGCGCTCGGCCGCGACCGCGGCGGTGGGGGCGGGGGCCGGGCGTCCGGCGGTGGCGAGGGTCTGGCCGCGCCGGCGCCGCGGCAGGTCGTCGGCGGGCGGCTCCGCGACGGCGGCGGGCACGGCCGCGGCGGCGGCGCCCGCGGCGGGCACGGCGGGCACGGCGGCCGGCAGCACGGCGGGCTGCGCGGCGGGCAGGTCGGCGGCCTGCGCGGAGGGGACGGCGGCGGGCTCGGGCTCGGCCGGGTCCTGATGGGTGATCAGCTGGGCCGGGACCAGCACCACCACGCCGGTGCCGCCGCGCGAGGACGGCCGGAAGGAGATCGACAGCCCGTGCTTGCGGGCCAGCGCGCCGACCACCGCGAAGCCCAGTCGGGTGCCGGTGGAGAGCGTGGTCAGGTCCAGCGGCTCGCCGGAGACGGCCTGCTCGGCCCGGCGCTGCCAGAGCTCGGAGAGCCCCAGCCCGCCGTCCTCCACGGTGATCGCCAGTCCGGTGTGCAGTTCCTCCACGTAGACGTGCACCTCGGCCGGCGGGGCCGAGAAGTTGGTGGCGTTGTCCATCAGCTCGGCCAGCGCGTGCATCACGCCCTCGGCCGCGTAGCCGGCCACGGCGGCGGTGCTGGCGGAGTGCAGCCGGACCCGCTGGTAGGCGCCGATCCGGCCGAGCGCGCCGCGCAGCACGCTCTCCATCGGGATCGGCCTGGTCCACCGGCGGCCGCTGCGGGCACCGGTGAGCAGCGCGATGCCGTCGGCCATCCGGCCGACCTGCGCGGTGCCGTGGTCCAGCCGGAGCAGGTCGCCGAGCACCGCCTCGTCGTGCCGGTGCTCCATCTCGCGCAGCTCGGCGTGCATGCTGGTGGCCAGCGCCTGGACCCGGCCCGCGGCGGTCGCGCAGACCGCCAGCGCGGCGGCCCGCTGCCGCTCGCCGTGCGCCACCTCGCGGGCGAGCAGGGCCAGCAGCTCCTCGTGCGCGGTCTGCCGGTGGTCGACCAGCACGGTCTCCACCGAGGCGCCGGCCCGCAGCCGGCGGACCACCTCGGGGATGGTGTGCTCGGCGAGGCGGGCCAGCTCGTCCCGCTCGTCGTCGGCGGCGGCCCGGGCGGCGGCGGCCTCGGCCCGGGCCTCGACTGCCTCGGCCCGGGCGGCCAGGGTCTCGGCGCGGGCGGATTCGGCCTCGGTGCGGAAGGCACCGGCCCGGGCCCGGGCGGCCTGCGCCTCGGCGGCGGCGTCCGCGGTGGCGGTCTCGGCGCGCAGCACGGCGGCCAGCGCGGCTTCGCCCTTGGTCCGGGCGGTGGCGAGTTCGGCGGCGAGGCGGCGGGCCCGGCGGCGCTGTGCCAGCGCGGCGGCCACGGCGGCGCACCAGGCCGCGGCGGCGACGGCGGACCAGAGCCCCACGGTGCCGCGCTCGGTCGGCGGCGCCGCGGCGGTGGCGATGGCCACGGCAGCGGCGGCGGCCAGCACCGCCGCCAGGGCGGCGAGCAGCAGGGCCGGTCTGCCGGTCAGGCGGGGGCGTGCGGTCATCGGGTTTCCTCGGCGGGCGTCAGGGCGGGCAGGCGACAGCGCACCGGCCCCCCGAAGCCGGGAGCTACCTGATCAGTTCACGCAGTCAACAGATCATATCGATTCAGATAAGCCACTCAAACGGCCAGTTGACGTGACGTCTGACAAATGGACCGCTTCCGCACACGCCGCAGGGGCGGCGCCACCGTGCGTGGTGGCGCCGCCCCTGCGGATCGGCCGGGACCGGTCAGCTGCAGCCGCTGGTCGAGCCGCAGCCCTCGCAGAGGTAACAGCTGCCCGCGCGGCGCATCTTGGTGCCGCAGGAGAAGCAGAGCGGCGCGTCCGCGTTCAGCCCGAGCTGGATCTCCAGCAGTTCGGTGGAGTTGTGCGGGGCCTTGGCGGCCGGGGCCGGAAGGGCCGGCGCGGCGGCGGCCGGCTCGCTGACCGGCGCCGACTGGGCCAGGCCCTCGACGTCCAGCTCCTCCTCCAGCGGCTCGTAGGAGCCGGTGTCCAGGTGCCGCTGGCGCTCCTCCACCGAGTGGATGCCGAGCGCGGACCGGGTCTCGAAGGGCAGGAAGTCCAGCGCCAGGCGGCGGAAGATGTAGTCGACGATCGACTGCGCCATCCGCACGTCCGGGTCGTCGGTCAGACCGGCCGGCTCGAAGCGCATGTTGGTGAACTTCGAGACGTAGGTCTCCAGCGGCACGCCGTACTGCAGGCCGACCGAGACGGCGATCGAGAAGGCGTCCATCATGCCCGCCAGGGTCGAGCCCTGCTTGGACATCTTCAGGAAGACCTCGCCGAGGCCGTCGTCCGGGTAGGAGTTGGCGGTCATGTAGCCCTCGGCGCCGCCCACCGTGAAGGAGGTGGTGATGCCGGGCCGGCCCTTGGGCAGGCGCTTGCGGACCGGGCGGTACTCGACCACCTTCTCCACCGCGGCCGGCGCGGCCGGCTCGGCCACGGCGGCCTTCGGCTCCTCGGTCTTCTTCTTGGCCGAGAGCGGCTGGCCGACCTTGCAGTTGTCGCGGTAGATCGCCAGCGCCTTGACGCCGAGCTTCCAGGCCTCGAAGTAGATCTCCTCGACCTCCTCGACCGTGGCGTCCTCCGGCATGTTGACGGTCTTGGAGATCGCGCCGGAGATCCAGGGCTGGATCGCCGCCATCATCCGCACGTGGCCCATCGGCGAGATCGAGCGCTCGCCCATCGCGCAGTCGAAGACCTCGTAGTGCTCCGGCTTCAGGGTGGGCGCGTCCAGCACGTTGCCGTGCTCGGCGATGTGCGCCACGATCGCCTCGATCGCCTCGCCGTGGTAGCCCAGGCGCTTGAGGGCGCGCGGCACGGTGTTGTTGACGATCTGCATCGAGCCGCCGCCGACCAGCTTCTTGAACTTGACCAGGGCGAGGTCGGGCTCGACGCCGGTGGTGTCGCAGTCCATCATCAGGCCGATGGTGCCGGTCGGGGCGAGCACCGAGGCCTGGGCGTTGCGGAAACCGTTCTGCGCGCCGAGCCGCAGCACGTCCTGCCAGGCCTCGTTGGCCGCGGCCCAGACCGGGGCGTCCAGCTCGTCCAGCGCCACGGCGGCGCGGGAGGCGTCCGCGTGCTGCTTCATCACCCGCTGGTGCGGGGCGGCGTTGCGGGCGTAGCCGTCGTACGCGCCGACCACGCCGGCCAGCTCGGCGCCGCGGCGGTAGGCGGTGCCGGTCATCAGCGAGGTGATCGCGCCGGCCAGCGCGCGGCCGCCGTCCGAGTCGTAGGCGTGGCCGGTGGCCATCAGCAGGGCGCCGAGGTTGGCGTAGCCGATGCCGAGCTGGCGGTAGGCCCGGGTGGTCTCGCCGATCTTCTCGGTCGGGAAGTCGGCAAAGCAGATCGAGATGTCCATCGCGGTGATGACCAGCTCGACCACCTTGGCGAAGCTCTCGGCGTCGAAGGAATCGTCGTCGCGGAGGAACTTCATCAGGTTGAGCGAGGCGAGGTTGCAGCTGGAGTTGTCCAGGTGCATGTACTCGGAGCAGGGGTTGGAGGCGTTGATCCGGCCCGACTCGGGGCAGGTGTGCCAGTGGTTGATCACCGAGTCGTACTGGATGCCCGGGTCGGCGCAGGCCCAGGCCGCCTCGGCCATCTTGCGGAACAGCTTCTTGGCGTCCACGGTCTCGATGACCTCGCCGGTCATCCGGGCCCGCAGGCCGAACTCGGTGCCGTTCTCCACCGCCGTCATGAACTCGTCGGAGACCCGGACCGAGTTGTTGGCGTTCTGGTACTGGACCGAGGTGATGTCGTCCCCGCCCAGGTCCATGTCGAAGCCCGCGTCGCGCAGCGCGCGGATCTTCTCCTCCTCCTTCACCTTGGTCTCGATGAAGGCCTCGACGTCGGGGTGGTCCACGTCCAGCACGACCATCTTGGCGGCCCGGCGGGTGGCGCCGCCGGACTTGATGGTGCCGGCCGAGGCGTCCGCGCCGCGCATGAAGGAGACCGGGCCGGAGGCGTTGCCGCCGGAGGAGAGCAGTTCCTTGGAGGAGCGGATCCGGGAGAGGTTCAGGCCTGCGCCGGAGCCGCCCTTGAAGATCATCCCCTCTTCCTTGTACCAGTCCAGGATCGACTCCATGGAGTCGTCCACGGCCAGGATGAAGCAGGCGCTGACCTGCTGCGGCTGCTTGGTGCCGACGTTGAACCAGACCGGCGAGTTGAAGCTGAACACCTGGTGGAGGAGGGCGTGGGTCAGCTCGTGCTCGAAGACCTCGGCGTCGGCGGGCGAGGCGAAGTACCCGTTCTTCTCACCGGCGGCGCGGTAGGTGAGCACCACCCGGTCGATGATCTGCTTGAGGCTCCACTCGCGCTGCGGGGTCCCGACGGCGCCGCGGAAGTACTTGCTGGTGACGATGTTGACCGCGTTCACCGACCAGAAGTCGGGGAACTCGACGCCGCGCTGCTCGAAGTTGATCGAGCCGTCGCGCCAGTTGGTCATGACGACGTCGCGCCGCTCCCAGGCGACCTGGTCGTAGGGGTGCACCCCGGGGGTGGTGTAGATGCGCTCGATCCGCAGACCGCCCTTGGCGGCCTTGCCGCCCTTGAGCGCCTTGTCGGACTTCGACCCGCGTGCGCTGCCGCTCGTGGTGTCTGTCACTTCTCCTCCTCCTGGACGCAATGCGCCCGTACACCCCAATTGTCGCCTCTGGGGTCGTGCTGCTTCGCTTCTCCTGGTGGGCGGGCAGGCCGGGGACGCCGACCGGTTCGCACCGTGTGTGTGGGTTTGCGCACCGTTTCCGGGCATGCCGGAACCCGGCGGAAAGCGCGGGGCGGCGCCGCCTAGGGCGTCGCGGCGGGCACGGGCACGGCGGAGCCGTCCGCGTCCTGGGTGGCGGCGGCCTGCTCGGCGCCGCGCAGTTCGGTGATCGCGGCCTCGAAGTCCGCGAGACCGTCGTAGGCCTGGTAGACCGACGCGAAGCGCAGGTACGCGACCACGTCCAGCTCCTTCAGCGGGCCCAGTATGGCCAGCCCCACGTCATGGGTGGACAGCTCACCGCTTCCGCTGCCCCGGAGGCACTCCTCGACCCGCTGGCCGAGCAGCGCGAGCGCGTCCTCGGTGACCGGTCGGCCCTGACAGGCCTTGCGGACTCCGGAGATCACCTTCTCCCGGCTGAACGGCTCGGTCACCCCGCTCCGCTTGATCACCATCAGCGCCGCCGTCTCCACCGTGGTGAACCGCCGGCCGCAGTCGGGGCACTGCCGACGGCGGCGGATCGCACTGCCGTCGTCGGTGGTGCGGCTGTCGACCACGCGGCTGTCGGAGTGCCGGCAGAAGGGGCAGTGCACGACGGGACTCCCTTCCTGGGGGCATTCCTCGGTGGGGCGGGCTGAGCCGGGTGAGCAGCCAACAGTCTAAGGCACCCGTTCAAGATCAACTGACGGGGACCACAACCTGTGGGCCACGAGCAGCTATCCAACCACTAGATCTAGGTGGATGCACCACTCAACACGCCAGGTTCCACGAGCCCTCCACGCCCTGCGCGGTAGCGTCGGAATCACCCCCGGCAATCGGTGCTGGTCAGTCGCGGGGGTCTTTTCGGCCACCCGCCGGACCGCTCCGGCGGGGCGGGTTAGAATCGGCTCGATCGAACATTTAAGCGAGCACACATACACCCAAAGCCTTGATCGAGTCCGCCAAATCCTCAATGATTCACTCGAACGTGTGTTTGGCGCAACCTTTCGATAGGTGCTGCCGTTGGGCTGGGCAAGCAGGGAGAACCGCCCGTCGAGAGGGGCCGCCGTGAGCACCGTACAGACCAGCAGCACCAGTCCCACCGCTCTCCAGAGCACCGTTGCCGACAGCCGCGGCATCCCGGTTCAGGAGGACCGCAGCAGCATGGACCGCAGCGACAGCCCCCGTCCCGGCGGCGCGCCGAACTTCCTGCAGGACCAGCCGGTCGAGCACGCCTCGGTGCAGGACGTGCCGCTCGGCCTGCCGAACGGCACGGTCCGTTCGATGCCCGGCCGCCCGCCCGGGATCCGCACCGACGAGGCCGGTCTGACCGAGCGCCAGCGCCGGGTGATCGACGTGATCCGCGATTCGGTGCAGCGCCGCGGCTACCCGCCGAGCATGCGCGAGATCGGCCAGGCCGTCGGCCTCTCCTCCACCTCCTCGGTGGCGCACCAGCTGATGGCCTTGGAGCGCAAGGGCTTCCTGCGCCGCGACCCGCACCGCCCCCGGGCCTACGAGGTGCGCGGCGTCGAGGTGACCCGGCCGAACACCGCCGAGGCCGCCGGCCGCCCCTCCACCTCCTACGTGCCGCTGGTCGGCCGGATCGCCGCCGGCGGTCCGATCCTGGCCGAGCAGACCGTCGAGGACGTCTTCCCGCTCCCCCGTCAGCTGGTCGGCGAGGGCGAGCTCTTCGCGCTCACCGTGCGCGGCGACTCGATGATCGAGGCCGCCATCTGTGACGGCGACTGGGTCACCGTCCGCCGCCAGCCGGTGGCCGAGAACGGCGACATCGTGGCCGCGATGATCGACGGCGAGGCCACCGTCAAGCGCCTCAAGCGCGAGGACGGCCGGATCTGGCTGATGCCGCACAACCCGGCCTACGAGCCCATCCCCGGCGACAACGCGACCATCCTGGGGAAGGTTGTCGCAGTCCTCCGCCGGCTCTGACCGATCTCCGGTTGACGGCCCGTCGAACTCCCTCGACGGGCCGTCGGCGTTCCCCGAGGAGCCCTCAGCCCCGCTTGGCCACCGGCCGGATCGGCGGCGCGCCCTGCGCGATGGCGGCCAGCGAGCGGCGCACCTGGTTGCGGTCGGTGGTGTACCAGAAGTCCGGCATCGAGGACCGGAAGAAGCCCCCGTAGCGGGCGGTGGCCAGCCGCGGATCCAGCACCGCCACCACCCCGCGGTCCTCGGCCGCCCGGACCAGCCGGCCCGCGCCCTGCGCCATCAGCAGCGCCGCGTGGGTCGCCGCCACCGCCATGAAGCCGTTCCCGCCGGCCTCCTCGACCGCCTTCTGCCGGGCGCTCATCAGCGGGTCGTCCGGGCGTGGGAACGGGATCCGGTCCATCACCACCAGCTGGCAGGAGGAGCCGGGCACGTCCACGCCCTGCCAGAGCGAGAGGGTGCCGAACAGGCAGGTCTCCGCGTCCGCGGCGAAGTTCCGGATCAGCTCGCCAAGAGTGTCCTCGCCCTGCAGCAGGATCGGCAGGTCCAGCCGCTCGCGCAGCTTCTCGGCCGCCGTCTGGGCGGCCCGCATCGAGGAGAACAGCCCCAGGGTGCGCCCGCCGGCCGCCTCGATCAGCTCCGCCAGCTCGTCCAGCATCTGCGGCCGGTCCGGCTCCCGGCCGGGCGCGGGCAGGTGCTTGGCCACGTAGAGGATGCCCTGCTTGGGGTAGCTGAACGGCGAGCCGACGTCCAGCGCGCGCCAGGCCGGCGGCGCCTCCTCGCTCTGCGAGCGGGCCGGCTCGGCCGCCGAGCGCTGGTCCGGCAGCCGGCCCTCGGCCGGCAGGCCCACCGAGCCGGCCACCCCGGTGAAGTCCCCGCCCAGCTTGAGGGTGGCCGAGGTCAGCACCACCGAGCGCTCCTTGTACAGGTTCTCCCGCAGCAGCCCGGAGACGCTCATCGGCGCCACCCGCAGCGAGGCCGGCACCAGCCCGTAGCGGTCGTTGCGCTCGATCCACACCACGTCGTAGGGCGACTCGGAGAGCAGCCGCTCGGTGGTGTCGTGCAGCGTCTCGGCCGAGGCCATCGCCTGCTTGCGCACCGCGTCCTCGTCGGAGAGGCCCTTGTCCCGGGTCTCGCCGAGCGAGGTGATCACCAGCCGGCTGGCGTCCCGGATCGCCGCCACGGCGTAGCCCAGGTACTCGGGCAGCTCGTCGACCTTGCCCGGCTGGGCGGTCTCCATCAGGCCGTGGAAGCTCTCGGCGGCGGCCTGCAGCGCGTCCACCGCCTTCTCGTTGGCCAGCCGGGCGGCCCGCTTGACCGCCCGGTTGACCGCGCCGACGGTCAGCTCCGCGGTGGCCGCACCGGTCACCCGGTTCACCAGTTCGTGCGCCTCGTCCACGATCAGCAGCTCGTGCTCGGGCAGCACCGGCGCGCCCTCGATCGCGTCGATCGCCAGCAAGGCGTGGTTGGTCACCACCACGTCGGCCAGCTTGGCCCGCTCCCGGGCCCGCTCGGCGAAGCACTCCTGGCCGTACGGGCAGCGGGTGGCGCCCAGGCACTCCCGGGAGGAGACCGAGACCTGCGCCCAGGCCTTGTCCGAGACACCCGGGGTCAGGTCGTCCCGGTCCCCGGTCTCGGTCTCGTCCGCCCACTCGCGCAGCCGCAGCACGTCCTCGCCGAGCTTGCCGCTCGGCCCGGCGATCTCGGCGAGCGGGATCAGCCCCTCCCCCTCCTCGCTCGGCGCGCCCTCGTGCGCCCGGTGCAGGCAGAGGTAGTTGGAGCGGCCCTTGAGCATGGCGAACAGCGGGCGGCGCCGCAGCGCCGGGTGCAGGGCCTCCACGGTGCGCGGCAAGTCCCGCTCCACCAGCTGACGTTGCAGCGCCAGGGTGGCGGTGGCGACCACCACCCGGTCGCCGTGCGCGAGCGCCGGGACCAGGTAGGCCAGTGACTTGCCGGTGCCGGTGCCGGCCTGCACCAGCAGGTGCTCGGCGCTGTCCACCGCCTCGGCGACGGCCTCGGCCATCCGGATCTGGCCGGGCCGTTCGACGCCGCCGACCGCGGTCACCGCGGCGTGCAGCAGATCGGGGATCCGGGCGGCGGTCGGTCCGGCGGGAGCGGCGGGCTCGGCGGCCGGGTCGTCGGCGGCCGGCAGCTGGGGTGGGGAGTCGTTCCTCATGGCCCTCCCACCCTACGGCGCCGGACTGACAACGCCTTCGCGCGGACCGGGCACCGGCTCGGTGTGCGCCGTCGGCACCGGCACGGCCAGCGGGTTCACCACCCAGCCGTGCACCGCCGCGTGCGGGCGCTGCGGCCGGTCCCGGTAGCCGTCCAGCAGCAGCCGGTTGCGGTTCAGACAGAGCCGGGCGATCCGCGGCTCCAGCAGGTCGAACAGCTCGAACCGGTCGGCCAGCTCCGGGAACCGGGCCTGGTACCGCAGGATCTCGGCCCGCAGCAGCGCCCAGAACTCCGGCTCCGGCAGCCCGCACCGGCGCTCCAGCAGGGGAGCCAGGAACCGGTAGACGCCGATGAACAGCCCGGCGTGCAGGAACTGGCAGAGCCCGGCCGGCCCCTCCCGCAGCAGCACCCCGGAGACCACCGGGTCGAGCCCGCGCAGCTCCGGCAGGTCCTGGTCGCTGATGTTGACGTCGTCCACGAAGTCCTTGACCGCCAGCCGCACCGGCACGTCCCGCCGGTCGAAGAGCAGGATGGCGTTCTCCCCGTGCGGCGAGAAGACCGTGCCGTAGCGGTAGAGGAAGTGCAGCAGCGGCGGCAGCATCACCCCGAACAGCCGGGCCGTCCAGTCCCGCGCGGTCAGCCCGGAGCGGGCGATCAGCTCCTCGGCCAGGCTGCGCCCGTCGCTGCCGGTCTGCAGCAGCGCGGCCAGCGTCCGCCCGCGCTCCCCCGGCTGCAGGCAGGCGCCCAGCGGCTCCCGCCAGATCGCCCCCAGCAGCTCCTTGTACTGGTACGGCGCCTCGGGCAGCCGGGCGTAGTAGGGGTGCCGCACCGCCACCGAGGCGACCTCGCCGAGCAGCACCACCCGGCACTCCTCGCGCAGGAACGGGTCCCGGTCGCGCAGCCCGTGGATCCAGGCGGTGACGGCCGGCGCGGCCAGCGCCCGCTCGGTCGGCAGGCCGCGCCAGACCAGCGTGTTGAGCACCGAGAGCGGCAGCTTGACGGTCCGCCGCAGCGGGGTGGTGACGTTGAAGAAGGAGCGGATCGACTGCTGCGGCAGCCGCAGGTCGCGGTCGGCGGGCAGCAGCACGATCCGGCCGTCCGCCACCCAGGGGGCGAAGAGCGGCAGCACCGTCTCGTCCCACTGCCAGGGGTGCACCGGCAGAAGCAGGTAGCGGTCCGGGTCCAGGCCGCGGCCGGCGAGCAGCCGCCGGTAGCCGGCCAGCACCTCCGGGTCCAGCTCCTCCCGGTAGAGCGCCGCCGGCTCGGCCAGCCCGCCCAGGCCCCGGTAGGCGGCCAGCTGGCGGTGCACCGCCAGCCAGCGCAGGCTCTGCAGCTGCCGGGCCTCCGGCGCCCAGGCGGCCGCGTCGGAGGCCGAGAAGCCCAGCCGGCCCTTGTTGAGCACGATCCACGGGTGCCCGCCCTGGTGGCCCTCCAGCGCGGTGTGGTCCAGCTCGGCCAGCTCGGCGGCGGTGAGCGCGCCGGCCGCCAGCCGCACGTCGGCCAGCAGGGTCGCGGTCAGCTCCCGGACCAGGTGGCCCGCGGTGTCCCCGGACAGGCCGAGCTCGTGACGGATCGCCAGCAGGAACTCGAACGGGTCCCCGGCCGGCTCGCCGTCCCGGCGCACCGAGCCGGGCTCGACCTGCCAGCTGCCGTAGGCCCCGCGCCGGGCGACGAACCGGAAGACCGGCCCGCCGCCGGCCGGCGCGATCCGGTACCCCTCCGGCACCGGCTCCGGCAGCAGCAGCTCCTCGTAGGCGAACTCGCCGATCAGCTTGGCCAGCAGGGCCCGGCAGGCCTGCTGCCAGCGGTCCGCGGTGAGCAGGTCATCGGCCGGCGGATGGGACATGGTGCTCCTCCTTGGCGGGGACGGGACCCTGGGCGGGCAGGGCGGCCGGGGCGAAGCTGGTCCAGGCGGTCCGGGCCGGCAGCTGGTGCACCGTCCGGCCGGTGAGCGCGTTGAGGATCACCGCGGCGCGGTGCGCGCCCAGCCCGAGGTCGGGGGTGCCGACCCCGTGGGTGTGCAGCTCGGCGTTCTGCACGTAGAGGCCGCCGGTGACGGCGGGCAGGGTGGCCACCCGGTGGTCCAGGTCGACCCGGAACCGGCCCTGCTCGTCCCAGTCGATCAGCTCGGCCAGCGGCTCCAGCAGCGCCGGCCGCCCGGCCCGGTAGCCGGTGGCCAGCACCACGGCGTCGGTGCGCACGGTCCGCCCGGCCCCCGAGTCGCGGTGCAGGCAGCGCAGCTCCAGGCCGCCGCACGGGCCGGGCAGCGCGGCGGTCACCTCGCTGCCGGGGGTGATCTCGGCGTCCGCGGCGGCGATCGGGCGGCCGATGGTCCGCTCGTAGAGCAGGTCGTGGATCTCCGCCAGGGTCTCCGCGCTGGCCGCCTTGTGCAACTGCCACTGCTCGGCGACCAGCCGGTCGCGCACCGCCTCGGGCAGCGCGTGGAAGTACCGGGTGTAGTCGGGGGTGAAGTGCTCCAGGCCGAGCTTGGAGTACTCCATCGGGGCCAGCGCCCTGGTCCGGGTCAGCCAGCGCAGCCGGGTGCCGTCCTGGCCGCGGGCCCGCAGCAGGTCCAGGAAGACCTCGGCGCCGGACTGGCCGGAGCCGACCACGGTGATGTCCCGGGCCCCGGCCAGCGCCTCCCGCCGGTGCAGGTACTCGCCGGAGTGGAAGACCGCCGGGTGTCCCTCCAGCGCGGCGAAGGCGGCCGGCCGGGACGGCTCGGTGCCGACCCCGAGCACCAGGTTGCGGGCCCGCACCGTCCGCTCCACCCCGGCCACCCGCAGCACGGCCTCGAAACCGCCGGCGGCGGCCCGGACGGCGGTGACCTCGGTGCCGAAGCGGCAGTTCGGCAGCCGCTCGGCGGCCCACCGGCAGTAGTGGTCGTACTCGCGGCGGGCCAGCTGGAACCGCTCGGCGAAGTAGAACGGGAAGAGCCGCTCCTGGGAGCGCAGGTAGTTGAGGAAGGACCAGGGGTTGGTCGGGTCCACCAGCGAGACCAGGTCGGCCAGAAACGGCACCTGCATCCTGGCCCCGTCCACCAGCATCCCGGGGTGCCAGCGGAACTCCGGCCGGGCCTCGCAGAACAGCGCGGTCAGCCCCGGCACCCGGTCGGCCAGCGCGGCCAGCGAGAGGTTGAACGGCCCGATGCCGACCCCCAGCAGGTCGTAGGGCTGGTCCTGCTGACGGTTCATCGGTTCGTCCTCGTCCTCGCTCGGTCGCGCAGCATCAGCACCGCGCGCTTCTCGGGCAGCTCCAGCTCGCCGGCCCGGCGGAACCCGGCGCGCTCGAAGGACCGCACGCTGGCGTGGTTGCGCAGGTCCGGCTCGGCCACCACCCGGCTGTGCTCCGCCAGCAGCTCCTCCGCCACCGCGTCGATCAGCAGCGCGCCCAGGCCGCGGCCGCGCGCCCCGGGCGGGCCGAGCAGCAGGTGCACGCCGACGTCGCCGGGCCGGGCCGGGTAGTAGGAGGCCAGCCGGTCCCGGTCCGCCCGGTAGACCTCCCAGTAGCTGACCGGCTCGCCGTCCAGCAGGCCGAGGTACGGCCGGCTGTGGCTGCCCGGCTCCAGCTGCGGGCGGACGTGCCGCCAGGTCAGCTCGGCCGGGCCGGCCAGCTCCCAGAACTCCGCCACCGCCGGGTCGTTCATCCAGCGGGCGATCAGCGGCAGGTCCCCCTCGTCGACCGGGCGTAACCGGAAGTCCCCCGTGGCCGTCACGCGGCCACCGGGTTGGCGATGTCCACGTAGACCGACTGGGTGTCCACCGGCCCGACCAGCTCGTCAAGCCCGTGCAGCCGGGTCAGCAGGTTGGCCTTGGCCCGAAGCCGCGGCGCGGAGAGCAGCCGGCCGGGCAGCGCGGAGCCGGTGGCGGCGGCCTCCGGTCCGGCCAGGAAGCGGCGCAGCTCGGCCAGCAGCACCTCCTCGCCGGCCAGCCGCTGCGAGCCGAACCCGCCGATCAAGCCGAGGATGTGGTTGATCCCCAGGTAGTAGGCGAACCGCTCGTCGGCGACCTGGTCGGTCACGAAGGTGTCGCTGGCCGCGCCGAGCCCGGGCAGCCGCCGCTCCAGCCGCTCGGCGTGCGAGGCACGGAAGTAGTAGCCCTGGTTGTCCCGGAACCGGCCGCCGCACGGCCAGCCGCGCTCGTCCAGCAGCACCAGGCTGTTCTGCTGGTGCGCCTCCAGCGCGATCCCGGCCCGCCCGTCCAGCCAGAGCACCGGCAGCACCACGGCGTGCAGGTAGCGGCCGAACCAGTCGGCGGCCAGCTCGGGCAGCGGGCGGCCCTCCCGCCGGGCCAGCGCCCGCAGCAGGTCGCCGAGTTCGGAGGGCACGGCGGGCGCCGGCTCGCCGAGCGGCCGCTCGGCGACCAGGCCGGCCACGCAGAGCGCCCGCTCGCCGGGTGCGAAGGGCTGCATTCGCAGCACGGTGTCCAGGCCGGTGGCCCGCTCCCCGTCCCAGCCGGGCAGATCCGCGCCGATCCAGGCCGGGTCGCGGACGATGTCGAAGCCGGGGTGCGCGGCCCGCCACTCGGCGCCCAGCCCGGCCTCCAGCAGCCGGTGCACCTCGACGCCCCGGTGCAGCTCCTTGCGCAGGTTCTCCCGGCGGGAGTTGGTGATCCGCAGGCCGAGCGAGAGCTTGAGCATCCAGGGCGTGCCGGGCCGGAAGACGGTGCGCACCGAGCTGGTCGGGTGCCAGGGGCGGCCGTGCCGGCCCAGGTCGTGCAGCAGTCCGCGGTCCAGCAGCTCGGCGACCTCCGGCCGGCGGGCCAGCTCCTGGGCCTGCCAGGGGTGCAGCGGCAGCGCGGCGGTGCCGGGCGGCAGCAGCTCCGGGGCGCCCAGCAGCTCGGCGGTCAGCCGGTCGGCGCCGCCGGGCAGCGCCGAATCGCCGGCCAGCAGCTCGCGGTCCACCGCGTACCAGTGCAGCGCGAAGCTGCCGCGCAGCTCGGGCGAGTAGGCGGCGCTCTGGGCCGGGCCGAGGCCGTCCCGGCTCTTCGGGGTGGGGTGCAGCGGGTGACCGAGCAGCAGCGCCTGCTCGGCCCGGAGGAACTCGCTGCGCACGGTGGGCCGCTGGTGCTCGCGGCGGTGCAGCAGCAGGTCGGCGGTGCGGGTCACCGAGTCGGCCACCCGGCCGGCCAGGTCGGCGACCTGCTCGGGCCGGGCGGCGGCGGCCCGGGCCAGCAGCGCGGCGGCGGTGACGGCGTCCAGCGGGCTCGGCCCGTCCGCCGCGACCAGGGTGACGGGGCCGAACCGGTGCCAGCCGCAGGGCGACCAGTGCCGCACCTCGGCCTGCAGCCGGGCGGCGCCGCCGAGCAGCGGGACCCGCAGCACCCCGTCCGGGTCCGGCTCGGCCGCGCGCTCGCGGCACCAGCAGCGCAGCAGTGCCTCCAGGGCGGCCTGTTCGGCCGCGACCGCCGGGTCCTGGTGCAGCAGCGGATCCGTCTCGGCGGACTGGTCGAACTGTCGGGGGACGGTGGCCGGGGCTCCGGTCAGGGCGGTGCTCAAGGCTGCTCCTCGGTGCGCGGAGGGGATGCGGGGGACGGCGGTTCGGCCGCGCGCACCGAACCGGGAGCATCCGGTTGGTCCAACGAGCGTCGGCCGCCCGGGTCACCGGGCGGTGCGCCCGTGCTGGTCACAGATCGATGACTGTCGGTCAGCTGCCGCAACTGGCCGCCCGGAAGGGCCGTCCTTGGCGCATGGGAGACTCCCTGTTCACACGCAAATCTCATGGGGGAACTGAACGCATGTCACCGATGTCACGTACCGGCCGGATGCTGGCCGCTGCCGCCGGGGCGGTCCTGCTCACCGCCACCGCCGCCGCCTGTGGTCCCGACGAAGTCAAGAACCCGCCGCCGAGCGCCGCGCCCAGCACCTCGGCCGCCGCCTCGGCGAGCGTCCCCGGCCTGCCCGCCGGGCTGCCCGGCCTGGACGTGCTGAAGAAGTGGAAGTTCTCGGACTGGGACAACTGGGCCAAGCAGCACGTGCTCAGCCAGGCCGCCAAGGGCTTCTGGGACCTGGAGAAGCTGCTCTCGGCCAAGCCCAAGGACCCGGTCGCCCCACCGCAGCAGCCCACCGACGACGGCAACGACCCGCTGCCGAACGCGGTCCAGGCGAAGGCGATGGCCCACCCGTACACCCAGTACGGCGTGGACGGGAAGGTCTTCTTCGACATCTCCGACAACCAGCACGCGGTCTGCTCGGCCACCGTGATCTCGGACCCGCAGCACCCGGGCAAGAGCAACCTGATCTGGACCGCCGGCCACTGCCTCACCAGCGGCAAGACCGGCAAGGAGTACACCAACATCGCCTTCGTGCCGGCCTTCAACAGCTCCGGCGCGGTCAGCAACGGCGCCAAGCCGAAGGACCGCAGCCAGTTCGCGCCGCTCGGCGTCTGGGACGCCACCCAGGCGATCACCTCGCCGCAGTGGCAGGCGGAGGGCGGCGAGCAGGGCAACGCGGCCAGCCAGTACGACTTCGCGATCCTGCGGGTGCAGAACGACGACGGCGGCGGCAAGTCGCTGGAGGAGACGGTCGGCGGCTCGGTGCCGGTCTGGTTCAACGCGCCGCGCGCCCAGCTGGGCATCACCGCGGTCGGCTACCCCGCCGCCAAGCCCTTCGACGGCATGGAGATGGAGCGCTGCGAGGGCGGCAAGCCGTCCCGGCTCTCCTTCGACTCCAGCCGCCCGCCGATGAACGTGATCGGCTGCACCATGACCGCCGGCTCCAGCGGCGGCGGCTGGTTCGCCGTCAAGGACGGCAAGCCCGCGCTGGTCTCCAACACCTCGATCGGCCCCGAGAACAGCACCTGGCTGGCCGGGCCGTACCTGGACGACGTGGCGGCCGGCGCCCTCGACTACATCGCCAAGAAGAACTGACACCCGCTGACTCCGCTTCAGCACCCGTCCTACCTACGGGGAACCACCCACATGTCACACCGGATATCCCGCCGCCTCGGCGCGGCCGCCGCCCTGGCCGCGCTCGCCCTCACCACCGCCGCCTGCGGTCCGGACGATCCGCCGAAGACCGGCGACGCCGCCTCGGCCGCCCCCTCGGCGGCCGCGTCCGTCTCCGCCTCCGCCTCGGCCGCCGGCAAGCCGGGCCTGAACCTGCCGTCCAGCCTGCAGGCGCTGAAGAACTGGAAGCCCGCCGACTGGGCGAACTGGGCCAAGCAGCACCCGCTCAAGAACGACATCGTCAAGGACCTCTGGACGGTGGACTCGATGAACAAGGCCACCCCGGCCGAGGCGATGAAGCCCAGCGCCAAGATGGGCACCGACGACTCGCAGAACGACCCGCTGCCCGGCGCCGTGCAGGCGGTCGGCGAGAAGCACCCCTACACCAACAACATGGCGGTCTTCGGCAAGCTCTTCATGAAGAGCCCGCAGGGCACCTACGTCTGCTCGGGCACCGTGGTCTCCGACCCGCAGCACCCGGGCAAGAGCAACCTGGTATGGACCGCCAGCCACTGCCTGCACGGCGGCAAGGGCGGCGACTGGCTGAAGAACATCGCCTTCATCCCCTCGTACAACCGCTCCGGCGCGGCGAGCAACGGCAAGCAGCCGACCCTGCAGCAGGTCGCACCGTACGGCCGCTGGTGGGCGGACTACGCGCTGGTCGCCCCGCAGTGGGTGGAGGAGGGCGGCGAGACCGGCGGCCCGGTCAGCCAGTACGACTCCGGCATCATCCAGGTGAGCAACCCGGACATGCCCGGCAAGTCGCTGGAGGAGACGGTCGGCGGCTCGGTGCCCGTCTGGTTCAACGCCCCGCGTGACAAGATCACCGCGCTGACCGCCTACGGCTTCCCGGCCGCCCCGCCGTTCAACGGCCAGGAGCTGGAGTACTGCGACGGCGGCCGCCCGAGCCGGCTCTCCTTCGACGACACCCGGCCGACCATGCTGACCATCGGCTGCACCATGACCGGCGGCTCAAGCGGCGGCGGCTGGCTGGCCCCGGGGCCGGACGGCAAGGCGGCGCTGGTGTCCAACACCTCGATCGGCCCGAACCCGTCGGCCTGGCTGGCCGGGCCCGAGCTGGACGACCAGGCGCAGAGCATGTTCCAGGAGATGACCCAGCTCCCGCAGCCGTAACGGGGGACGACGAGGGCCCGGCTCCCCTGGCGGGGGGCCGGGCCCTCGTGCGCGCGTACCGCGGACGGTCAGCGCTGGACGGCCACCGCGAACCGCTCCAGCTCGGCGGCCAGCTCGGCCGCCACCTTGGCGTGCACCAGGGTGCCCTCGCCGGTGTGCTCGGTGCCGATCAGCTCGCCCTCGGCGTGCACCCGGGAGACCAGGTCGCCGCGGGTGTAGGGGACCAGCGCGTGCACCTCGACGGCCGGGCGGGGCAGCTCCTCGTCGATCAGCTTGAGCAGCTCCTCGATGCCCGCGCCGGTGCGGGCCGAGACCACGATGGCGTGCGGCTCGCGGCGCAGCAGCCGCTGCAGCACGTGCGGGTCGGCGGCGTCGGCCTTGTTGATCACCACGATCTCCGGCACGTTCTGCGCGTCGACCGAGGTGATCACCTCGCGCACGGCGGCCAGCTGGGTCTCCGGCTCGGGGTGCGAGCCGTCCACCACGTGCAGGATCAGGTCCGCGTCGCCGACCTCCTCCATGGTCGAGCGGAACGCCTCGACCAGGTGGTGCGGCAGGTGCCGGACGAAACCGACCGTGTCGGCCAGCGTGTAGAGCCGCCCGCTCGGGGTCTGGGCCCGGCGCACGGTCGGGTCCAGGGTGGCGAACAGCGCGTTCTCCACCAGCACCCCGGCACCGGTGAGCCGGTTGAGCAGCGAGGACTTGCCGGCATTGGTGTAGCCCGCGATGGCGACCGAGGGCACCTGGTGGCGCCGGCGCTCCTGGCGCTTGGTGTCCCGGCCCTTCTTCATCTCGGCGATCTCCTTGCGGAGCTTCGCCATCTTCTCGCGGATCCGGCGCCGGTCGGTCTCGATCTTGGTCTCACCGGGACCACGGGTGGCCATACCGCCGCCGGAGGTGCCGGAGCCACCACCACCCATCTGCCGGGAGAGCGACTGGCCCCAGCCTCGGAGCCTGGGCAGCATGTACTGCATCTGGGCGAGCGAGACCTGCGCCTTGCCCTCCCGGCTCTTGGCGTGCTGGGCGAAGATGTCCAGGATCAGGGCGGTCCGGTCGACCACCTTGACCTTGACGACGTCCTCCAGGTGGATCAGCTGGCCCGGGGTGAGCTCACCGTCGCAGACCACGGTGTCGGCGCCGGAGCTCGCGACGATGTCGCGCAGTTCCAGGGCCTTGCCGGAGCCGATGTAGGTGGCCGCGTCGGGCTTGTCGCGGCGCTGGATCACACCGTCCAGCACCTCGGAGCCGGCCGTCTCGGCGAGCGCGGCCAGCTCGGCCAGCGAGTTCTCCGCCTCCTCGACCGTCCCGTCGGTCCAGACGCCGACCAGCACCACGCGCTCCAGGCGCAGCTGCCGGTACTCGACCTCGGTGACGTCCTGGAGCTCGGTGGAGAGGCCGGCCACGCGGCGCAGCGCGGCGCGCTCGCTGCGGTCGTACTGCTCGCCGTCGAACCCGGTGCCGAAGTCCTCGTCGATCACCGCGAGGTCCTCGTCCATCAGCGCTTCGGCCCGGAGGTCAGCGGGACGGCGGGCACTGCGGCCGGCGGTCTCGCTGGAAGTTTCGCGGTCTTCGAACGTGGAGGTCATCGTGTCCTTAGAAAACTCGGGGATGTTAACGGCGGTCTTCCGCTCCGTCCACCGGATCCAACGGGGTGGAGCGTTCCCGCATTCCCCACGATGGTCGCACGTGGGCCGCCCCCTGGTCATCAGCATTTGCGGCGGAACGGGGGTGCGGGCGCAGCCGGGGCGGGCGCGGGGCCTCCAGGCCGGGCCGGCGCACGTCGTAGACGCCGGAGACCCGGAGCATCGCCCGCATCACCACCGGCAGGGTGGCGGCGTCCGGCAGTTCGACCGTGTAGGTGTGCCGGACCCGCAGCTGCTCGGGCGGTTCGACCACGGCGGAGACGATGTCCAGGCCGGTGGCGGACATCGCGGCGGTCAGGTCGGCGAGCAGTCCGGGCCGGTTCAGCGCCTCGGCCTGCAGGGTGACCCGGAAGCCCGCGGGCGCCCGGTCGCTGGGCGCCGCCGCGTCCGGCGACCACTCCAGCTGCACCGGGCCGCGCCCGTCGCCGCGCATCCGCTCACCGGTGGGACAGTCGGCCCGGTGCACCGCGATGGAGCCGCCGCGCACGTGGAAGCCGGTCACCCGGTCCGGTGGGACCGGGGTGCAGCAGCGGGCCAGCCGGACGGCGGCCCCGGGGTGGCCGGGGGCGATCACCAGCCGGGCCCGGCCGCCGGGGGTCCGGGCCGGGCGGACCGGCTGGGCCCGGGCGGGCGGCTCGGCCGGCGGGGCCGGCTCGGCGGGCCCGGCAGGCTCGGCGGGGTGGCCGGCCAGCCAGCGCTCGATGGCGATCCGGGCGCCGGGGGTGCGGGCGTGGTCCAGCCACTGCGGGCTGGGGCCGGAGGGCTCGGGCCCGCCGGGCCGGCCGGGCGGCTCGGTGAGGATGCCCAGCACGTCGCCGTCGGCCAGCGTGGTGGAGAGCGCCACCAGCCGCCCGTTCACCCTGGCCCCGATGCAGCGGTGGCCGATCTCCTCGCCGAGCTGGTAGGCGGCGTCCACACAGCTGGCGCCGGAGGGCAGCACCAGGGTGGCGCCCTCCTCGGTGACGGCGGTGATCTCCCGGTCGTCCGAGAGGTCGGCGGTCAGGGTGGACCAGAAGGCGTCCGGGTCCGGGGTCTCCTGCTGCCATTCCAGCAGCCGGCTCAGCCAGCCGGGCCGGGCCGGGTCGGTGCCGTCCGCCTCCTCCCGGCCGCCGGGCTCGCCGACGGCCTGCGGGCTGCCCAGCGCGACCACGCCGAACTCGGCCACCCGGTGCATCCGCGGGGTGCGGACCAGCACCTCGATCACCGTGCCGTCGACCGAGACGGCGGTGTGCAGCGACTGGTAGAGGTTGAACTTGGGGGCGGCCACGAAGTCCTTGAACTCGCCCGGCAGCGGGGTCCAGCAGGTGTGCAGCTCGCCGAGCACGGCGTAGCAGTCGGCGGGCTCCTCGACCACCACCAGCAGCCGGCCCAGGTCCGCCGGGTGCGCCGCACCGGCCCGGCCGCCCTCGCCCCGGCGCAGCAGCACCCGGTGCACCGAGACGCCGTGCCGGGGCCGCACCGAGACCTCGGCCGGCACCCCGGACTCGGCCAGCTGGCGGCCGAGCACCCGGGCGAACGGCTCGAACAGCCCGGCCATGGCCGGCTCCCCGGCGGCGATCAGCGCCGTGGTCCTGGCGTACTCCTCGGGGTGCAGGGTGGCGAAGACGATGTCCTCCAGCTCGGTCTTCACCACCTGGATCCCCAGCCGCTCGGCCAGCGGGATCAGCACGTCCCGGGTGACCTTGGCGATCCGCACCTGGCTGGCCGGCTTCATGTGCCGGATGGTGCGCATGTTGTGCAGCCGGTCGGCCAGCTTGATCACCATCACCCGGACGTCGTCCCCGGTGGCGACCAGCATCTTGCGGAACGTTTCGGCCTCGGCGGCGGCACCGAAGTCCACCTTCTCCAGCTTGGTGACGCCGTCCACCAGATAGGCGACCTCGGGGCCGAAGTCGGCGGCCACCTGGTCCAGCGTCACCTCGGTGTCCTCGACGGTGTCGTGCAGCAGCGAGGCGACCAGGGTGGTGGTCTCGGCGCCGAGCTGGGCCAGGATCAGGGTGACCGCCAGCGGGTGGGTGATGTAGGGCTCGCCGCTCTTGCGCTTCTGACCGCGGTGGCTGGCCTCGGCCAGCCGGTAGGCGCGGCCGAGCAGGGCCAGGTCGGCGCCGGGATGGTGCCGGCGGTGCACCTGGACGATCGGTTCGATCGCGTCCGGCACCGGCGGCCGGCCGGTGGCCAGCAGGGCGGCCCGGCCGGCCCGGCCGAGCGCCGCCCTGCCCAGCAGCCGCCGGGTCTGCGGCGGCGCGACCTGGCTCGACGGGGCGTCAGCCGCGGGCGATCGGGCGGCGGGTGACGGATCAGCGGCTGACTTCGGGGCGGGCTGGCCGGTGGGCCGGCCGGTTTCGACGGTCATGGCAACCTCCGGCAGCGCGGGCACCGGAGCGCGGGCTGCCCCGGTGGTCCATGCTACCGAGCAGACCACGTTCCGCGAGCCCCCGCTTCCGCTCTGTGTACGGGATCACTCGAACGGGGGGATTCGGCCGGGAGTCGAACGGGCAAGGGGGGCCGGGCGCGGCAGCCCTGACGGCGGGTCAGCCCGCCAGCCACTCCGGGTCGATGGTGCCGCTGGCCACCAGCACGGCGGGGCCGGTCATCTCGATCCGCCCGTCCGGGTGCTCGGTGATCCGCAGCCGGCCGCCGGGCACGTCCACGGTATAGCCCACCGGCTCGCCGGTGACCGCCGGGTCCAGCCCGTCCCGGCGGGCCGCCGCCACCGCGACCGCGCAGGTGCCGGTGCCGCAGGAGCGGGTCTCGCCGGAGCCGCGCTCGTGCACCCGCATCGCCACGTGCCGCTCGCCGCGGTCCACCACGAACTCGACGTTGACGCCGTCCGGGTAGGCCGCGGCCGGGGTGACCGCGGGCGCCTCGTAGAGCTTGCCGGCGTGCGCCAGGTCCTCGACGAAGGCCACCGCGTGCGGGTTGCCCATGTTGACGTTGCGGGCCGGCCAGCTGCGCTCCCCCACCGTCACCTCGATGCCCTCGGGCCCGGGCAGCACCGCCCGGCCCATGTCCACCGTGACCTCGCCGGTCGCGCCGAGCGAGACCTCGCGCAGCCCGGCCCGGGTGGCCACCGCGAAGGAGCCGGGCTCGGCCAGGCCGGCCCGGACCAGGTAGCGGGCGAAGACCCGGACCCCGTTGCCGCACATCTCGGCGATGCTGCCGTCGGCGTTGCGGTAGTCCATGAACCACTCGGCCCGGTCGGCCAGCCCGACCGCGGCCGGGTCCTTCGCCGAGCGGACCACCCTGAGCAGGCCGTCGCCGCCGATGCCGGCCCGGCGGTCGCAGAGCCGGGCCACCGCGGCCGGGCCGAGGTCCAGCAGGCCGTCCGGGTCCGGGACGATGACGAAGTCGTTCTCGGTGCCGTGGCCCTTGAGGAAGGGAATGGGTGCGCTCACGCTGCCGATGGTACTGATCCGCCCGGCTCAGCCGCGCAGCTGGACGACCCGCCAGACGGCCAGCCCGAAGGCGGTGCAGGCGATCAGGGTGTAGACCGCGATGGCCTGCCAGCCGGCCCGGCGGCCGGAGTCGCGGCGGGGCAGCCCGGGCCAGTGGTAGCCGGCCCGGCGGGCGGCCATCGCGCCCCAGCCGACCGAGGCGGAGGAGAACAGCAGGCCCAGCATGGCCACCATCGAGCCGCCGTCCACCGAGCCGAAGGCGAGCGGGAAGGCGAACATCAGCGAGCCGAGCGCCCCGATCAGCACGATCGGCAGCAGCTGCCACCAGCGCAGCCGGCGGCGCGGCCGGATCTCCCGCTCCAGCACCACCCGCTCCGCCGGCAGGGCGAGCGGGCTGTCCGCTTCGAGCGGCGGCAGCACGGCGGAGGGCAGCACGAACGCCTCCTCGGGCAGCAGCCGGTCGGCCAGCGCGTAGTCGTGGGACGAGTCGGTGAACTGCTCGGTCTCGGGGCCGGGACCCGTGGACACGCGGCCTCCCCTGACAGTTCGACACGAGTGCGGGACTCGCGGGCGGCGGGCACGGCCCGCGCGACCGTTCCCCTCTTGCCTCGATAATGGCATGTCCCAACGCGCTCACAGCGCGTGACCCGGGGTCCCCGGGTGATCCGTGGCCATCACGTGATCCGGCCGTGACCCCGGCTTCCCCGTGCACCTGCAGCTGCCTGAGCAGGTGCAGGTGCGGATGGCCGGTTCGGGCCCCTGCGGCGGCCGGAACCCGCCGTCAGCCGGTCCGGGCGATCAGCTCCAACGAGCGTTCCAGCAGTTCGGCGGGGTCGGCTCCGGCGGGGCGCGCGAACCACTGGATCCGGTCGTCCCGGCGGAACCAGGACTCCTGACGGCGCGCGAAACGCTTGGTGGCGCGCACCGTCTCCGCGCGCGCCTCGTCCTCGGTGCACTCGCCGGCGAAGTGCGCCAGCACCTGCTGGTAGCCGAGCGCCCGACCCGCCGTCAGCCCGTCGCGCAGCCCGCGCGCCTCCAGCTCCCGCACCTCGGCCAGCAGCCCGGCCTGCCACATCCGGTCCACCCGCAGGGTGATCCGCTCGTCCAGCTCGGCCCGGGGCAGCTCGACGCCGATCTGCACCGCCGGGTAGACCGCGGTGTTGCTCGGCAGGCTGGCGGTGAACGGCCGGCCGGTCAGCTCGATCACCTCCAGCGCACGGACGATCCGTCGGCCGTTGCTGGGCAGGATCGCGGCGGCGGCCGGCGGATCCTGCACGGCCAGCCGGGCGTGCAGCACGGCCGGGCCGACCTGCTCCAGCTCGGCCTCCAGCCGGGCCCGCAGCACCGGGTCGGTGCCGGGGAACTCCATCTCGTCGATCGCCGCCCGGACGTAGAGGCCGGAGCCGCCGACCAGCACCGGCGGGCGGCCGGCGGCCAGCAGCCGGTCGATCTCGGCCCGGGCCAGGCGCTGGTACTCGGCGACGCTCGCGGTCTCGGTGACCTCCCAGACGTCCAGCAGGTGGTGCGGGATGCCGCCGCGCTCCTCCTCGGTCAGCTTGGCCGTGCCGATGTCCATGCCCTTGTAGAGCTGCATCGAGTCGGTGTTGATCACCTCGCCGCCGAGGGCGCGGGCGATCGCCACCGCGAGGTCGGACTTTCCGGCCGCGGTGGCACCGACCACCGAGACCACCGGGACGCTGGGGAGGGAGCTGCTCACCCCGCCAGTCTCGCAAATCCGGCGGCCCCACCCGAACGGGGGACGTGACCGGCTCCGATCCGGGTCGTTGCCCGGGTGAGCGGTGCTCCAGGCGGAAATCCGTCCGGGGCGGCCGCAGACCGCGTAGGTTGGGAGAAGATATGGGTGTTTTGACCTGGTTCCGCCGTCGCCGGCCCACCGCCCCGGACACCGTCGCCGAGGGCGCGCCGTCCGCGGCGGTGGCCGGGGGCGGGGCCGTGGCGGTGCTCGACCCCGAGGCCGCGCCGGCGGAGCCCGGGGTACCGGCCGCCCGGACCGCCCCGGACGACACGGCGGCCGATCCGGCGGTTGCGCAGGCCGCCGCGGGAGAGGATCAGGATGGGCTGGCTCCCGAGGTCGCCGAGCTGCTCGCCGCAGCGGTCGCCGCGGTGAGCCGGCCCGCGGTGGCCGGCGACGTGGTGACGGACGACGCGCCGGCCGAGGACGCGGTGACCCAGCAGGCGGCGCCGGCCGACCCGGCCGCGGCGCGGCCCGAGCAGCCCGACACAGGAGACGAAGCCATGGGCCTGATGGACAACCTCAAGGGCAAGGCCGAGGAGCTGAAGGAGAAGGCCAGCCACCTGGCCGGTCAGCACAACGAGAAGATCGACGAGCTGGTCGACAAGGCCGGCGACGCGATCGACAAGGCGACCAAGGGCAAGTACAGCGACAAGATCGCCACCGGCACCGAGAAGGCCAAGGGCGCGGTGGACGGCTTCGCCGACAAGCCTGCGGCCGACGGTGAGGGCGAGCAGCCGAAGCAGGACGGGCCGGAGCACGGCGCCCAGGGCTGAGCGGCCCCGGCGTTGCCGTCGGCGGCGGTGCGCGAGCGCGCCGCCGCCGCGGGCCCCCGGGGTGCTCAGCTCCAGGTGGCCACGAAGTACCCGACGCCGTACGGCGCCTCGGCGTAACTCAGCTTGCCGCCGAGCCCGGTCCCGCGGGCGGAGCCGGCCAGCACCTGCCAGGGCGCCCGGCCGATCACCTGCAGCTCGCGGCAGAGCCCGGCGTCCAGCCCGGCCAGCGCCTCGGTGTCGGCCTCGCCCAGTGCCCGGGCCAGCTCGGCGTCGAAGCCCTCGGCCCGCTCGTCCAGGTAGCCCGGCGCCTTCAGGGTGCGGCAGGCGCTGCCGTCGCCGACCACCAGCAGCCCGACCCGGTCGGCCAGCTGGGCCAGGCCCTCGCCGAGGCCGAGCAGCCGGTCCGCCGGGGTGTCGGCGGGCACCGCGCAGGCGTGCGTGGGCAGCTGGGTGCCGGACTGCTCCAGCAGCCAGGCGCCGACGCTGAGCGCCGGGCTCAGCTCCGGGCCCTCGACCCCGCCGGCCGGCAGCCGGACCACCCGGTCCACGCCGAACCGGTGGAAGGAGCCGATCCCGCCCTCGGTCCAGACCTCGGCCTCCGGCCCGTCGCCGACCACGACCAGCAGCTCCGGCCCGGCGGCCAGCAGCGCGCCCACCGCCTCGGCGCAGGCGGCCCGCAGCCCGTCGAGTTCGGCGGCGGCCCCCGAGGCGACCTCGGGCACCAACAGCGGCGGACAGGGGCAGACGGCGGCGGCGACCAACATGCCGATCACTCTAGCCGCCGCCCCCTGGCACGGTGTCAGTCGCAGCCGCAGCCCGGGCCCGCGGCCGGGGCGGCCGGCGCCGGGGCGCCGATGCCGGGCAGGCCGAGCATCACCCCGGCGGGCTTGGCGGCCGGGGCGGCGTTCCGCTTCTCCCAGGCGTCCCCGGCCCGGGTGCGGCGCACGGCCAGCGCCGGGCCCTCGGCCAGCAGGTGGTGCGGGGCGGCGTAGGTGATCTCCACGGACACCATGTCGCCCGGGCGCACCGGCTCGCTCGGCCGCGTGAAGTGGACCAGCCGGTTGTCCGGCGCCCGGCCGGAGAGCCGGTCGGTGCGATCGTCCTTCTTGCCCTCGCCCTCGGCGACCAGGATCTCCAGCCGGCGGCCGACCTGCTTCTTGTTCTCCTCCCAGGAGATCTCCTCCTGGAGGGCGATCAGCCGCTCGTAGCGCGCCTGCACCACGGCCTTCGGCACCTGCCCGTCCATCTCGGCGGCCGGGGTGCCGGGGCGCTTGGAGTACTGGAAGGTGAAGGCGTTGGTGAACCGGGCCTCGCGGACCACGTGCATGGTCTGCTCGAAGTCCTCCTCGGTCTCGCCGGGGAAGCCCACGATGATGTCGGTGGAGATCGCTGCGTCCGGCATCGCCTCGCGGACCTTGCGGATGATGCCGAGGAAGCGCTCCTGCCGGTAGGACCGCTTCATCGCCCGCAGCACGGTGTCCGAGCCGGACTGCAGCGGCATGTGCAACTGGTGCATCACGTTCGGGGTCTCGGCCATCGCGGCGATCACGTCGTCGGTGAAGTCGCGCGGGTGCGGGGAGGTGAAGCGGACCCGCTCCAGGCCCTCGACCTGGCCGCAGGCGCGCAGCAGCTTGGAGAAGGCCTCCCGGTCGCCCAGGTCGGAGCCGTAGGCGTTGACGTTCTGGCCGAGCAGGGTCACCTCGATGACGCCCTCGCCGACCAGCGCCTCGATCTCGGAGAGCACGTCGCCGGGGCGGCGGTCCTCCTCCTTGCCGCGCAGCGCGGGCACGATGCAGAAGGTGCAGGTGTTGTTGCAGCCGACCGAGATCGCGACCCAGGCCGCGTAGGCCGACTCGCGGCGGGTGGGGAGCGTGGACGGGAAGGTCTCCAGCGACTCCAGGATCTCCACCTGGGCCTGCTGCTCGATCCGGGCCCGCTCCAGCAGCGCCGGCAGGTGGCCGATGTTGTGGGTGCCGAAGACCACGTCGACCCAGGGCGCCCGGCGCACGATGGAGTCGCGGTCCTTCTGCGCCAGGCAGCCGCCGACGGCGATCTGCATCTCCTTGTGGCGGGACTTGACCGGCGCCAGCTGGCCGAGGTTGCCGTACAGCTTGTTGTCGGCGTTCTCCCGGACCGCGCAGGTGTTGAACACCACCAGGTCGGGATCGCCCTCCCGGTCGGCCTTCACGTAACCGGCGTCCTCCAGCAGCCCGGCCAGCCGCTCGGAGTCGTGCACGTTCATCTGGCAGCCGTGCGTGACGACCTTGTAAGTTCGCAAGCTCTCTCCCATACCCACATCAGCAAGGGTAAGGGCAGCCGGTGGGCGCCCAGGCCGGGGTTTCCCGGTCGCCCGGCAACGGTTCGGTGCCGCCCCCTCCCGCCGGGCCGCCGGGCCTGGCAGTATCCGGGCATGACCTGGTCCGCCGCCCGCCGCCGCCTCTGGCCGATGCTGGCCGCGCTGCTGCTGGTGGTCGGCGGGCTCGGCGGCTGGTGGCTGGGCGCGGGCAGCTCGGCGGGCTACCCGCGGGGCACCGAGGGCTTCGCCACCGGGGCGACCGGCGGGGTCTACGACACCTACGGGCAGCTGCTGCGCGACTACCTGCGCCACTCGATGCCCGGGCTGAACCTGCGGCTGGACACCAGCGAGGGCTCGGTGGACAACCTCAACCGGGTCTCCTCCGGGCAGGACGCCTTCGCCTTCGCCACCGCCGACGCGGTCGCCGACTTCTCCGGCCAGACCCGGCTGCGGGCGATCGCCCGGCTCTACGACGACTACCTGCAGCTGGTGGTGCCGGCCAAGTCCCGGGTCCAGTCGGTGGCCGACCTGCGCGGCCTGCACGTCGGGGTGGGCCAGTCGCTGTCCGGGGTGAACCTGGTGACCCGGCGGGTGCTCGCGGTGGCCGGGCTCGACCCGGACACCGACATCGTGCCCGAACCGCTCCCGGTGCTGGACGCCACCAAGGAGCTGGCCGACGGCACGGTGGACGCCTTCTTCTGGTCCGGCGGCCTGCCCACCAGCCCGCTGACCGACCTGGCGAAGTCCTTCCCGATCCGGATCGTGCCGCTCGGCGACCTCACCGACAAACTGCACCAGGCGTACCCGGACTCCAGCGCCTACCGCACCGCCGTGCTGCCGGAGGACGTCTACCCGGGCACCAAGGCGGTGCTCACCATGGCGGTGCCCAACCTGCTGGTCACCCGGGAGGACGCGGACCCGCGGCTGGTCGAGGGCCTGACCAAGGCGGTGATCGACAGCCGGGACGGCATCGGCAGCACCGTCCACCCCGCCCAGCTGGTCGACCTGCGCACCGCCGTCTACACCGCGCCGCTGCCGCTGCACACCGGCGCGGCCAACTACTACCGGTCCGTCAAACCCTGACGGGTCGGCGGGGCCGCCGACCCGCCGTCAGCGCGGCTCGACCCGCGGCACCCGCAGGGTCGCCGCCAGGCCGTGCGGCTCGGCCGGGGCGAAGTCCAGCGCGCCGCCGCCGGCCAGCAGCAGGGTGCGGGCGATCGACAGGCCCAGGCCGGAGCCGTCCACGTTCTGGTGCCGGCCGCTGCGCCAGAAACGGTCGCCGACCCGGGCCAGCTCCTCCTCGGTCAGGCCGGGCCCGCCGTCCCGGACGGTGACGGCGACCTCCTCCCGGCCGGCCCGGACGGTGACCGCCACCTCCGCGCCCTCCGGGCTGAACTTCAGCGCGTTGTCCAGCACCGCGTCCAGCGCGCTGCCGAAGGCGATCGGGTCGGCCCAGGCCGGGGCCGGCGGCGGGGTGCCGGCGCCCAGCCGGATGCCGCGCTGCGCCGCCACCGGCTGCCAGGCGTCCACCCGGGCCAGCACCAGCCCGGTCAGCTCCACCGGCTCCGGGGTCGGCCGGCTGCCCTCGGCGGTGGCCAGGCCGAGCAGGTCGTCCAGCACCCGGGCCAGCCGCACGCCCTCCTCGCGGACCCCGATCAGCACCTCCTCGTGGCCCTCCGGCAGTTCCAGGCCCAGCAGCTCCACCCGCAGCATCAGCGCGGCCAGCGGATTGCGCAGCTGGTGCGAGGCGTCGGCGACGAAGGCCCGCTGCTGGTCCATGGCGAGCACCACGTGGTCGGCCATCTCGTTGAACGAGGCGGCCAGCCGGCGCAGCTCGGGCGGCCCGCCGGCGGAGACCGCCCGGGCGCCCATCCGCCCGGTGGTGATGTCGTGGGTGGCCCGGTCCAGGGTGCGCACCGGGCGCAGCACCCACTCGGTCAGCCGGACCGCGAGCAGCACCGCGACGATCATCGCCCCGGTCTCCCCGGCGCCCAGCCAGAGCCAGCGGTGCAGGATCCGCGAGCGCAGCGCGCCGGTCGGCGACTCGGTGACCACCAGGGCGACCACGTCGCCGTCGCGGACCACCGGCGAGCCGATCAGCAGGGTCCGCTGGTCGGTCCACGGCCAGACCTGCGCCGGGTTGTGGCTGCGCCGGCCGTCCCTGGCCTCCTGCATCACCTCGGTGACGGCGTTGCTGCCGACCGGCCGCCAGTCGACCGGGGCCACGGCCAGCGGCTGGCCGTCGGCGAGGAAGATGCCGATCCGGATGCCGTAGAGCTCCTGGTAGCGGGTCACCTGGTCGTGCAGCGCGGTCAGCGCGGCGGCGTCGGTGGTGGTCGGCCGGGACGGGTCGGAGCCGACCGCGCCGCGGTCCGGCACGCCCTGGGTGGGCAGCTCCTGGGCGAACCGGGCGACGTCGTCCATCCGGTCCACCACCACCCGGCTCTGCTCGGCCTGGGCCATCGAGCCCGCCAGCGGCACCCCGAGGGCGGCGAGCACCCCGGCCATCAGGGCCAGCAGGATGCCGAGCAGGCGGGTCCTCATGCCCGGCGCTCGCCGCCCTCGGGGGCGGGCGACTGCGGGATCAGCCGGTAGCCGACCCCGCGCACCGCCTCCACCAGGCCGGGCAGCGCGAGCTTGGTGCGCAGCGAGCCGATGTGCACCTCCAGGGTGCGGCCGTTGCCCTCCCAGCCGCTGCGCCAGACCTCGCTGAAGATCTGCTCGCGCCGGTAGACCACGCCGGGGCTCTGCGCGAGCAGCGCCAGCAGGTCGAACTCCTTGCGGGTGAGCGGCACCTCGCGGCCGTCCACGCTGACCCGGCGGCGCTCGCGGTCGATGCTGATCCCCCAGGACTCCAGCGAGCCGGGCTCGGCGGGGGCCTCGGCGCCGGCCGGGCGGCCGCCGGCGGGGGCGGGCTGGAAGCGGCGGGCCACCGCGTGGATCCGGGCCAGCAGCTCGCCCATGTCGTAGGGCTTGGTGATGTAGTCGTCGGCGCCCAGGTTGAGGCCGTGGATCCGGGACCGGATGTCGGCCCGGGCGGTCACCATGATCACCGGTACGCCGCTGCCGGCCCGGATCCGGCTGCACACCTCGAAGCCGTCCCGGTCCGGCAGGCCCAGGTCGAGCAGCACCACCCGGTAGGGCTCGGTGCCGTCCGGCACCAGGGCGTCCAGCGCCTCGTGGCCGCTGCGGGCGTGCCGCACCTGGAACCCGTGCCGGCTCAGCACCGCGACCAGCGCCGCAGCGACCCGGTCGTCGTCCTCGACGAGGAGCAGCCGCATCGCGCGTCCTTTCCGCTCTGGGGGTCCGGCACCCCGCACGGGGCCGGCCGAGCGCTCATCCTCCCCCACGCCCGGCCGCGCGGACCAGCCCCGGCGAGCCGGGGTCCGGCACGCGTGCCCCATTCGTGATCCTCAAGTTCTGCTCAGATGCGGTGACCGGCAGTGAGCGCTCCGCCTAGGGTCGAACCGACCGGGGGCTGCGAGCTCCGCCGGCTACAGCCCCCGGGTCCCCAGCTCCGCCCGTGCCGTGCGGATGCTCCGGGTGCGCTCCGTGCGAAGGCTCCCGCCGCGCCCGTTCGAGCGACCGGTTCGCACGGGTGCCCGCGGCTCGAACCGGCGCACACCGGGTGCTGCTTGACGGGCACCGAGGTGATCTGTTGCATTGCTCTTCGTGACGCCACCCGGGCCCTGCTCCACCGCCCCCGCCGCCGGTTCCCCGCCGCCCCCGTCCGAGCCGTGCCGCGGAGGTCGTCCGTGGACCCGGTGATCGTGGTCGGTGCCGGTCCGGTCGGGCTGGCGATGGCGCTGGCGCTGGCCCGGCAGGAGGTGCCGAGCCTCGTGCTGGACCAGGGCGGCGGCGTCTACCCGGAGGGGCCGCGCAGCGCCGTGCTCGGCGCGGAGACCGCGGCCTTCCTGGAGCGGCTCGGCTACCCGCGGGCGACCTCGGACGCGGCCCGCTGGGAGCGGCTGACCGTCTGGCGGCGGCGCCAGGAGGTGCTGGCCCTCGACCTGGCCGCGCACCCGGTGCTGCACCTCTCCCAGCACCGTCTGCAGCGCGGCCTGCGGGACGCGGCCGCCGCCTCGCCGCTGGTGCAGCTGGTGCCGCACGCCCGGGTGGAGGAGATCAACCAGGACGGCGACGGGGTGAGCGTGCGCAGCCGCCACCCGCAGGAAGGCACCGACACCTGGTGGCGGGCCAGCCACCTGGTGGGCTGCGACGGCGCCCGCTCGGCGGTGCGCAAGCTGCTCGGCATCCGGTTCCCGGGGCGGCCGGCGGTGGACCGGCACGCGATCGCCACCGTACGGGTGGACCTGCCCTTCCCCGGCGAGGCCCGGGTGCACCGCGAGCCGCCCTGGCGCGGCGACCGGGAGGCCTCGGCGCGGCCGCTGCCGGACGGGCTCTGGCGGCTGGACTGGCGGCTGCCGCCGGGCCGGCCCGAGCCCACCGAGCCGGTGGACCCGCACGCCACCTGGCCGGGGGTGGTCACCGGGGACACCCTGGTCACCCGGGTCAAGGCCACGCTGACCGGCTGGTGCGGCGAACTGCCCCGGTACGAGCTGCTGGCGGCCGCCGACCACACCGCGCAGCAGCGGCTGGCGGCCCGGTTCCGCGACGGGCGGTGCTTCCTGGCCGGCGACGCGGCGCACCTGCACGGGGCGCTGGGCATGCAGAACCTGGCGGACGGGCTGCGCGACGTGGACAACCTGGCCTGGCGGCTGGCGGTCGCCTGGCACCTGCGCACCGGCGGCGCCCGGCGGGGCGGCACGCTGCTGGACGGCTACGAGGCGGAGCGCCGGGCCGCGGTGGGGGCCCGGCTGCGGGCGGTGGACCAGTCGATGCCGCTGCTGCGGCCGCTGCGCGGGTGGCAGCAGACCCGGCGCTCGCTGCTCACCGGCTCCTTCCGCAAGCACGCGCCGCTACTGGCGGACGGGCTGCTGGGCACCGGGCAGTTCGGCGGGGCGCCCGCCTACCCGGCGGCGCCCTCCGGGGTGCCGGTGCAGCGCGGTGCGGGGCGCGGGACGGCGCTCACCGAGAGCCTGCCGGCCACCGCGCCGGGGGTGCTGGTGGCGGACGTGCCGGTGCTGACCACGGAGGGCACGCAGGACCGGCTCTACGCCCGGCTGGGCGCGGCGTTCCTGCTGCTGCTGGTGGCGCCCGGGACGGCGGTCTGGTCGGCCGAGCGCTGGCTCGGCGCCGGGCTGATGCCCCGGCTGGCCGAGGTGGCGGCGGCCCTGCCGGTGCCGGCGGAGGTGCTGGTCACCGAGCACTACCCCGAGGCGGGCCCGCACTCGGTGCTGCTGATCCGTCCGGACGGCCACCTGGTCGGCGTGGTCCACGGCGCCCAGGCCGAGGACCTGCACGCGCTGGCCGAGCGCGTCCACGGCGGGCCGGAGGCGCTGGCGGGTGCGGAGCGGTCGGCCTGAGCGGTTGACGGTCCGTCAGTCATCCTCGGGGGACCACTGCTCCAGCTCCTCCGTGCTCTCACCCTCCGCCTCCAGCGCGTCGCGCACCACGCGGAAGGCCAGCCCCTCGGGGTAGCCGCGCCGGGCCAGCACGCCCACCAGGCGGCGGATCCTGACCTGGCGGTCCAGGCCGGCCGTGCCGCGCAGCTTCCGGTCCACCAGTGCGCGGGCGGCCACCGCCTCGTCCTCCGGGTCGAGCTGCGCCACGGCCTCCTCGACCACCGCGCCGGCCACCCCGCGGTTGCGCAGCTCGCGGGCGAGCGCGCGGCGAGCCAGGCCGCGGCCGGCGTGCCGGGACTCCACCCAGGCGGCCGCGAAGGCGGTGTCGTCGATCAGGCCGACTTCCTCGAACCGGGAGAGCACCTCCTCGGCGACCTCCTCCGGGATCTCCCGCTTGCGGAGCGCGTCGGCCAGCTGCTTGCGGGTGCGCGCGGTGCCGGTCAGCAGGCGCAGGCAGATCTCCCGCGCCCTGGTCGCCGGATCGGTCTCCGCCGTCGGCCGCTGCTCCCGGGGCTCGCCGTCCCCCGCCGCCCGCCGGCCGCGCCGCCGCCGGGAGCGCGCGCTGTCGGCGGCCAGCTCGGCCTCCGCCTCGGCCACCCAGTCCTCGGTCGTCCAGTCCCCGGCCGTTCGGTCATCCGTCGGCGTGGGCTCCGGCTCCGCCGTCCGCTCCACGACCGGCTCGGCCACCGGCTCGGCGCGCCGCGCGGGCCGCCGCCGGACCGCCGGCGGTTCGGCCGCCGGTTCCGCCCCCCACGGCGACTCCGCCGGTGCGGGCGCCCGCACCGGCGCCACCGGTGCCGCCCGTCGGCCGCCCCGGCCGCCGCGCTCCGCCGGCGCCCACTCCCCGATCGGCCGCACCGCCGGCCCGGCCTGCGCCGCACCGGCCGCTCGCCGCCGCCTCGGCGGCTCCTCCTCCGACTGCGGGCGGCCCTCCGGCCGCGGCCGGCTCACCGCGGGCGCGCCCGCGTCGGCCCGGGGGCCGTCGATCACCCAGTCGGGGCGATCCCCCTCTTCCTCGCCCTTGGCGTCGACCTCCCACTCCGACCAGTCCGGGCGCGCCCCCTCGCCCGGACCCCGCTCGCTGCGCATCGCTCGATCAGGCCTTGGCCGCCGCCGCCTTCTTGGCCGCGGTCTTGGTCGCGGTGACCGGCTTGGCGGCCGCCTCGGCCGCGCCCTCGGCGCTCGCCGCCGGAACCGCCGCACCCTCGGCCGGGGCCTCCGGGTCGGCGATGATGCCGAGCTTGACCTTGATCTTGTGCTCGATCTCCTCGGCCAGCGCCGGGTTGTCGCGCAGGAAGTTGCGGGCGTTCTCCTTGCCCTGGCCCAGCTGGTCGCCCTCGTAGGTGTACCAGGCGCCGGCCTTGCGGACGATGCCGTGCTCGACGCCCATGTCGATCAGGCCGCCCTCCCAGCTGATGCCGTGGCCGTAGAGGATGTCGAACTCGGCCTGCTTGAACGGCGCGGCCACCTTGTTCTTGACCACCTTGACCCGGGTGCGGTTGCCGACCGCCTCGGTGCCGTCCTTCAGGGTCTCGATCCGGCGGATGTCCAGCCGGACCGAGGCGTAGAACTTGAGCGCCCGGCCACCGGTGGTGGTCTCCGGGGAGCCGAACATCACGCCGATCTTCTCGCGCAGCTGGTTGATGAAGATCGCGGTGGTGTTGGCCTGGTTCAGCGCACCGGCGATCTTGCGCAGCGCCTGGCTCATCAGGCGGGCCTGCAGACCCACGTGCGAGTCGCCCATCTCGCCCTCGATCTCGGCGCGCGGCACCAGCGCGGCCACCGAGTCGATGATGATCAGGTCGATCGCGCCGGAGCGGATCAGCATGTCGGTGATCTCCAGCGCCTGCTCACCGGTGTCCGGCTGGGAGACCAGCAGGGCGTCGGTGTCGACGCCGAGCTTGCGGGCGTACTCCGGGTCGAGCGCGTGCTCCGCGTCGACGAAGGCCACGGTGCCGCCGAGCTTCTGCGCGCTGGCCGCGGCGTGCAGGGTCAGCGTGGTCTTGCCGGAGGACTCCGGGCCGTAGATCTCGATCACCCGGCCACGGGGCAGGCCGCCCACGCCGAGCGCCACGTCCAGCGCGGTGGACCCGGTCGGGATCACGTCGATCGGAGTGCGGGCCTGGTCGCCCAGACGCATCACCGAGCCCTTGCCGAACTGCCGCTCGATCTGGGCGAGCGCGGTCTCCAGGGCCTTCTCGCGATCGGTTCCTGCCATTGCTTCCACCCTCGGGTTCTGTGCTGTGCGCTTCATCGTCCTCGACGCTAGCGCGTCCCACCGACAATCGGCCCCGAACGGCTTCGGCCTGTGGAAAACTCACCGCCGGAACCGCGCCAGGAACACCAGTTCGATTTAAGTTTCGCACAGCCCCGAGCGGATCATCAGACCGCCGTGCCGGTCTGGCGCCGATGCCGTTGCGGGCGCGCCTCAGCGCAGGCCCGCCGGGACCCCCATCACCTGGCAGACCACCCGCCAGACGTCCTTGGCCTCCCAGCCCGCCGCCAGCGCCTCGTCCACCGTGCGGCCGCCGAGCTCGCTCATCACGTGGTCGCGGGCGAACGACTCCGCGTACACCGTGCCGAAGTGCTCGTCCATCCGTCGCCAGAACTCGGTCAGCCTCATGGCTCCCAGTATCCAGGAGCCGCCCGGCCCGCTACGGGCGCGGCACCGAGAGCACGCCCGCCCCGTAGCCGCCGTGGTCGGCGCAGAGGCCCGGGCCGACCGGGCAGTTGGCGGCGGCCCGGTCGGCCAGCAGGCCACGCAGCCGGTCCGGGCCCCAGCCCGGGTGCAGGGCGGCGGCCACGGCGGCCGCGCCGGTCACCTCGGCCGCGCTCATCGAGGTGCCGGCCAGCGCGGCGTACCGCCCGCCCGGCCAGTCCGAGACGATCGCCTGGTCGGGCCCGCCGTCCGGGTCGCCGCCGGGCGCGGCCAGGGTGATCCGGCCGTCGCCGTAGTTGGAGTAGCCGGCCAGGGTCCCGTTGCGGGTCACCGCGGCGACCGAGACCACCCCGGGCAGTTCGCCGGGCAGCCGGATGCACTCCGGTCCGAGCCGGCGGCTCTGCGCGGGGCCGGAGAGCCGGTCGTTGGGGCTGCGCTGGTCGGTCCGGTCGGCGGTCAGGTCCTGCGCGTCGTTGCCCGCCGAGGTGACCACCAGCGCGGTGCGCTCGGCGTAGGCCACGGCCCGGCCGACCGCCTGCACCATCGCCCCCTGGTCCGGATCCTCCGGGCAGTTGTACTTCCACGGGTCGGCGAAGTAGCTGTTGTTGATCGCCACCGCGCCGCGGTCGGCCGCCCAGAGCATGCCGCAGACGATGTTCTCCGGGTAGTACTGCCCGAGCGGGCCGAGCAGCCGCACCGCCGCGATCCGCACCCCGGGCGCCACCCCGACCACCCCGTGGCCGTCCCGGGCCGCGCCGATCAGCCCGGCCACGTGGGTGCCGTGGCCGCTCTCCGGCACCCCGGCGTCCGGGCGCCAGGAGCCGGACCTGGCGTCCGGACGGCCGTCCGCACAGGAGACCGAGTCGGCGGGGCTGACCGCGTCCCGCAGGTCGGGGTGGGTGTCGTCGACCCCGGAGTCCAGCACCGCGACCAGCACCCGGCGCAGTGCCGCGCCGCGCCGGTCCGGGCCGGCCGCCATCGGGCCGCCGGCGGGCACCGCGAGCAGGCCCGGGCCCTGGCTCACCGGGTCGTCGCCGATCATCGCCAGGCTCCAGTCGCCGCGCTCGCCGGGGTCCGGCACGGTCGGCGTGGTGTCCGCGGTGGCGCCGGCCACCGCGTCGGAGCCCGACCGGCGGAAGTCCCCGGCACCGGCCAGCGCGCCGGGCGGCCCCGGCACGGCGGCGGTCCGGGTGGCCCCGGCGGCGGCGATCCCGGGCCGGGCCCGCAGCCGGGCCGCGAAGCCGTCGACGGCGGAGTAGGCGAGCACCGCGCCGATCTGCGGATAGGACTGCACCGGCTGCCCGCCGAGCTCCCGCACCGCCGCCTCGGCGGTGGCGCTGCCCTCGGCGTCGGCCCGGTCGGCCAGCACCAGGTAGCTGAGGTAGGAGCGCTGGGCGTCGGCCATGTAGGGCAGCGCCCCGGCCAGCACCAGCACCACCGCGAGCACCACCGGCGCGCTGCGCAGCACCAGGGAGCGGCGCCGGTGCCGGGAGACCAACCGCACCTCGGGCATCGCCGTCCTCCGCTCCTGGTCCGGGCCCTGGACTCATCGCGCAGCCACTCATCGCGCAGTCACACCAGAGCCTCACCATATGAGCGGAATATCCCATTTGCCCTTTTATCGACCCCCTCTCACCGCCATCCGGACGCAGACCCGCCCCGGACCCTGCCGCCGGTTGTCGGTGCCGCCCGGCACCATGGAGCCATGGCGGACCCGCACCCCACCGATCCCCTGGCCGGCTTCGCCCCGGCCACCCGGGCCTGGTTCGAGGCCGCCTTCGACCGGCCCACCGCCGCCCAGGCCGGCGCCTGGGCCGCGATCGGCCGGCAGTCCGACGTCCTGGTGGTCGCCCCCACCGGCTCCGGCAAGACGCTGGCCGCCTTCCTGGCCGCGCTGGACCGGCTCAGCAGCACCCCGCCCCCGGCCGAGCCGCGCCGCCGCCTGCGGGTGCTCTACATCTCGCCGCTGAAGGCACTCGCGGTCGACGTCGAGCGCAACCTGCGGGCCCCGCTGGCCGGACTGCGCCAGGCCGCCGTCCGGCTCGGCCTGCCGGAGCCCGAGGTGCAGGTCGGCATCCGGTCGGGCGACACCCCCGCCGCCGACCGCCGCAAGTTCCAGACCCACCCGCCGGACATCCTGATCACCACCCCCGAGTCGCTCTTCCTGCTGCTCACCTCCGCCTCCCGGGACGCCCTGCGCGGCATCGACACGGTGATCCTGGACGAGGTGCACGCCGTGGCCGGCACCAAGCGCGGCGCCCACCTGGCGCTCAGCCTGGAGCGGCTGGACGAGCTGCTGGAGCGCCCGGCCCGCCGGATCGGCCTGTCCGCCACCGTGCGCCCGGTCGAGGAGGTCGCGCGATTCCTCTCCCCGCAGCGCGGCGCGGAGATCGTCCAGCCGCCCTCTGCGAAGAAGTTCGACCTCTCGGTCGTGGTCCCGGTCGCCGACCTGGGCGAGCTCTCCCCCGCCCCGGCCACCGAGGGCTCGGAGCAGGCGAAGGCCAGCATCTGGCCGCACGTCGAGGAGCGGATCGTCGACCTGGTCCAGGCGCACCGCTCGACCATCGTCTTCGCCAACTCCCGCCGGCTCGCCGAGCGCCTGTGCAACCGGCTGAACGAGATCGCCCACGAGCGGGCCACCGGCGCCCAGCTGGACGAGCAGCACTCCCCCGCCGAGCTGATGGGCGGCTCCGGCGCCGCCAAGGGCGCCCCGCCGGTGCTGGCCCGGGCGCACCACGGCTCGGTCTCCAAGGAGCAGCGCGCCCTGGTCGAGGAGGAGCTGAAGGCCGGCCGGCTGCCCGCCGTGGTCGCCACCTCCAGCCTGGAGCTGGGCATCGACATGGGCGCGGTCGACCTGGTGGTGCAGGTGGAGTCGCCTCCTTCGGTCGCCTCCGGCCTGCAACGGGTCGGGCGGGCCGGCCACCAGGTCGGCGCGGTCTCCACCGGCGTGGTCTTCCCCAAGTACCGCGGCGACCTGGTGCAGTCCGCGGTGGTCACCGAGCGGATGCGGGCCGGGCGGATCGAGGCGCTGCGGGTCCCGCGCAACCCGCTGGACGTGCTGGCCCAGCAGCTGGTGGCGATCACCGCGCTGGACACCTGGGCGGTGGACGACCTGCTCGCCCTGGTCCGCCGGGCCGCCCCGTTCGCCGCCCTGCCGCAGTCCGCCTTCGACTCGGTGCTGGACATGCTGGCCGGCCGCTACCCCTCGGACGCCTTCGCCGAGCTGCGCCCCCGGCTGGTCTGGGACCGGGTGGCCGGCACGGTGACCGGCCGCCCCGGCGCCCAGCGGCTGGCCGTCACCTCCGGCGGCACCATCCCGGACCGCGGCCTGTTCGGCGTCTTCATCGCCGGCGCCACCGCATCCGATGCGAAGACGGCGAAGAAGGGCGGCGGCCGGGTCGGGGAGCTCGACGAGGAGATGGTCTACGAGTCCCGGGTCGGCGACGTCTTCACCCTGGGCACCTCCTCCTGGCGGATCCAGGAGATCACCCACGACAAGGTGCTGGTCACCCCGGCTCCGGGCGTGCCGGGCCGGCTGCCGTTCTGGAAGGGCGACTCGCTGGGCCGCCCGCTGGAGCTGGGCCGGGCGCTCGGCGCCTTCGTCCGCGAGCTCGGCGGCCTGCCGGAGTCGCAGGCCAGGCAGCGCCTGCTGGACGCGGGGCTGGACGAGTGGGCGGCCGGCAACCTGCTCGGCTACCTGGCCGAGCAGCGCGAGTCGGCCGGCCACCTGCCCGACGACCGCACCATCGTGGTCGAGCGCTTCCGCGACGAGCTGGGCGACTGGCGGATCGTGGTGCACTCCCCGTTCGGCGCCCAGGTGCACGCCCCCTGGGCTCTGGCCCTGGGCGCCCGGCTGCGCGAACGGCACGGGCTGGACCCGCAGGTGATGCACGGTGACGACGGGATCGTGCTCCGGCTGCCGGACATGGACCTCCTGGCTTCTGACTTCGATTTTGGTGGCCCCTCAGCTGACTCCCCGCCACCTGACGAGGCGCCGGTCGGCGCCGACGCGGTGCTCTTCGACCCGGGCGAGGTCGAGCAGCTGGTCACCGACCAGGTCGGCGGCTCGGCGCTGTTCGCCTCCCGGTTCCGCGAGTGCGCCGGCCGCGCCCTGCTGCTGCCCCGCCGCAGCCCCGGCAAGCGCACCCCGCTCTGGCAGCAGCGCCAGCGGGCCGCCCAGCTGCTGGAGGTGGCCGGCGAGTTCGGCTCCTTCCCGATCGTGCTGGAGGCGGTCCGGGAGTGCCTGCAGGACGTCTTCGACCTGCCCGGCCTGGTCGAGCTGATGCGCGACCTGGAATCCCGCGCCGTCCGGCTGGTCGAGGTCACCACCCCCGAGCCCTCCCCGTTCGCCCGCTCGCTGCTCTTCGGCTACGTCGCCCAGTACCTCTACGAGGGCGACTCCCCGCTGGCCGAGCGCCGGGCCGCCGCGCTCGCCCTGGACTCCCGGCTGCTCGCCGAGCTGCTGGGCCAGGCCGAGCTGCGCGAGCTGATCGACCCGGCGGTGCTGGCCGAGCTGGAGGCCGAGCTGCAGCGGCTCACCCCGGACCGCCGGATCAAGGACGTCGAGGGAGTGGCCGACGCGCTGCGCCTGCTCGGCCCGCTGAGCGCCGCCGAGCTGGCCGAGCGCGGCGCCGAGCCGGCCTGGCCCGAGGAGCTGCGGGCCACCCGCCGGGCCATCCGGGTGAAGATCGCCGGCGAGCAGCGCTGGGCCGCGATCGAGGACGCCGGGCGGCTGGCCGACGCGCTCGGCGCCCCGCTCCCGGTGGGCGTGCCGGAGGCCTTCACCGAGCCGGTCAAGGACCCGCTCGGCGACCTGCTGGCCCGGTTCGCCCGGACCAACGGCCCGTTCACCGCCCAGCAGGCCGCCGCCCGGTTCGGCCTGGGCACGGCGGTGGCGGCGGGCACCCTGCAGCGGCTGACGGCCGCCGGCCGGCTGGTGCACGGCGAGTTCCGCCCGGTCGAGGCGGGCGGCACCGGCGAGCCGGAGTGGTGCGATGCCGAGGTGCTGCGCCGGCTGCGCCGCCGCTCGCTGGCCGCGCTGCGCCAGGAGGTCGAGGCGGTGCCGCCGCGGGCGCTCGCGGCCTTCCTGCCGCAGTGGCAGCACCTGGGCGGCTCCCGGCTGCGCGGCGAGGACGGGCTGTTCCGGGTGGTCGAGCAGCTGCAGGGCGCGGTGCTGCCGGCCTCCGCGCTGGAGCGGCTGATCCTGCCCTCCCGGCTCACCGACTACCGCCCGGAGCTGCTGGACAAGCTGATGGCCGAGGGCGAGATCGGCTGGGTCGGCGCGGGCGCGCTGCCCGGCAAGGACGGCTGGATCTCGCTGCACCTGGCCGAGGCCGCCGACCTGGTCCGCCCCGACCCCGTGGCCTTCACCCCCACCCCGCTGCACCAGGCCCTGCTGGACGCGCTCTCCAGCGGTTACGGACTGACCTTCCGCCAGCTCTGCACCCCGGTGCAGGACACCCCGGAGCCGGAGATCGTCTCCGCGCTCTGGGACCTGGTCTGGGCGGGCCGGGTCACCAATGACACCCTCGGCCCGGTCCGGGCGCTGCTCGGCTCCGGCCGCACGCCCGGCGCCACCGCGCACCGGGCGCCCCGCTCGGCGCCCCGCGGCCGCTACGGCGGCCTGGTCCGCAGCCCGGCCCGGCCGACCGACCCGACGGTGGGCGGCCGCTGGTCGCTGCTGCCCGACCCGGCCGAGCCGACCACCCGGGCGGCGGCCCAGGCCCAGGTGCTGCTGGACCGGCACGGCGTGCTGACCAGGGGAACGGTGCAGGCCGAGCGGATCCCGGGCGGCTTCGCGGGCGTCTACCGGGTGCTGTCGGCCTTCGAGGAGCGCGGCCGGGCCCGCCGGGGCTACCTGGTGGAGGGGCTGGGCGGCGCCCAGTTCGCGCTGGACGGCGCGGCCGACCGGCTGCGCGCGGTCAACACCCGGCTGGAGCGCACGGCGGCCGCCGACTGGCCGGAGCACACCGCCGCACCGACCGCGGGCCCGACCGCCGAGCTGCTGGCCACGGCCGACCCGGCCAACGCCTACGGCGCCGCGCTGCCCTGGCCCGAGCCGCCGGGCGAGCAGGCCGGCGCGCACCGGCCCGGCCGCAAGGCGGGTGCCCTGGTGGTGCTGGTCGACGGCGAACTGGCGCTCTACCTGGAGCGCGGCGGCAAGTCGCTGCTCTGCTGGACGGAGTCCGAGCAGGCGCTGGGGGCGGCGGTGGCGGCCCTGGTGGAGGCGGTGCGCGGGGGCCGGCTGACCGGCCTCACGGTGGAGCGGGCGAACGGGGAGCCGGCGCTGGGCTCAGCCCTCGGCGCCGTCCTGGAGGCGGCCGGCTTCCACCCGACCACGCGCGGGCTGCGGCTGCGTCTCTGAGCGGCGGACCGGACCGCGGGCCCGGCTGTCGGAGTGCACCGGCAGCAGCCCGAGCCCCCAGCCGCCCAGCGTCAGCAGGGCCATCAGCACGCCTGAGCCGCCCAGGCCGGAACCGGGTATCAGCAGGTAGCCGAGCAGCAGCCAGAGCAGCACACCAATGGGACCCAGCAGCCGGAGCCTGGCGGCCCGGCCGCGCGTGACCGTCGGCCGGCGTCGATCGCGCGAGCCTATTCGGCCCGCGCCCTCGGTGGCACGGTGCACTCCCGGCTCCTTCCCTCGGCCCCCCGGCAGCTCACAAGCGGTCAGGTCAGCGAAGTACGGAGTCAGGCGGCGACGACGTCCACGGCCGCGGCCTTCGGAGTGATCGTGCTCATCCGCTCACCCGGGGCGGGGAGCTGCACGGGCTCCAGCACCGGACGGAGCAGGTCGTCGTCGGAGAGGGCGGCCATCGCGGCGAGCTCGGCCAGCGACAGCTCGTCGCTCACCTCGCGCATGACCTCGGACATCCGGACGTCGAGTGCGTCGCAGATCGCGGAGAGCAGCTCGGAGGAGGCCTCCTTCTGCCCGCGCTCGACCTCGGAGAGGTATCCGAGTGAAACTCGTGCGGCGGCCGACACCTCGCGAAGTGTGCGGCCCTGGCGCTGGCGCTGCCGACGCAGCACGTCACCCAAGAGGCGACGGAGCAGGATCATCGGTTGCTCCCTCCTCGGACTGCGGATCGAGATGTCACGTCCCCACCGTACCGCCTTGCCCGCTTCGTGTGCGGGGACCGTGGTCGTGTTCACTCTGGGCTGCAAGCCTCTCCCCTCCCCTGTTGTTCCCGCCCCGGGCGCAGGCACGCCCCTGGTATCGAGAGGTTTCCCGGATTCTGCCTGTTCAGCCGTTGTTCAGCCGACTCATCCGGCTCCGGCGGCCTTCCTGGCGGCCGCCGTGTGCGCCAGGAAGAGCTCCAGTGCGCCCTGAGCGGCCCTGCGTCGGATTGTGGCACGGTCGCCCGACAGCCGGGGCGATCCGGCCAGAGTTCCCTCCGGACCGGCGAACCCCAGGTGCACCGTGCCCACCGGGCTGCCGTCCTGGGGCTCCGGGCCGGCCACCCCGGTGGTGGAGAGCCCGTAGGTGGCGCCGAGCAGCCGGCGCACCCCCTCGGCCATCTGCCGGGCCACCAGCGGGTGCACCGGTCCGTGCACGGCCAGCAGGCCCTCGTCCACTCCGAGCAGTTCGGCCTTCAGCTCGGTGGCGTAGGCGGTGACCGAGCCGCGGAAGGTCGCGGAGGCCCCGGGAACGTCCACCAGCTGGGCGGCCAGCAGGCCGCCGGTCAGTGACTCGGCCACCGCCAGGGTGGCCCCGCGGCCGAGCAGCTCGCGGTGCACCTGCGCGGCCAGCGGCACGTACTCGGTCATTTCGCCTCCTTGGCGCGAGCCCCGGCCAGCCCCTCCCGCCGCATCCGGACGGCCTGGCCCACGTAGTCGAGTCCGGAGCCGACGGTCAGCACCACCGCCGCCGCCAGCAGCACCGCCCGGCCGGTGGCCAGCCAGCCGGTCAGCGGCAGCACGTACATGCCGACCGCGATCCCCTGGGTCAGGGTCTTGGCCTTGCCGCCGCGGCTGGCCGGGATCACCCCGTACCGGATCACCCAGAACCTCATCAGGGTGATGCCCAGTTCGCGGGCCAGGATCACCACGGTGACCCACCACGGCAGGTCGCCCAGTGCGGAGAGGCCGATCAGCGCGGCGCCCATGATCGCCTTGTCGGCGATCGGGTCGGCCAGCTTGCCGAAGTCGGTGACCAGGCCGTGGCGGCGGGCGATCTCGCCGTCGAACAGGTCGGTGATCATGGCGATCGCGAAGGCCGCCCAGGCCACCGCCCGCCACTTGGGGTCGTGCCCGCCGTCGGCCAGCAGCAGCGCCACGAAGACCGGCACCAGCGCCAGCCGCAGCATGGTCAGCAGGTTGGCGAGGTTCCAGAGCGAGGGCACCGCCGCCGGGGCCGGCTCCGACCGGGCCGGGCGGGCCGTTGCCGGGCTGCCCGGCCCCCTGGTCATGCGCCCGCCGCCGGACGGACGGCCTCGATGGCCTCGGCCACCAGGTCGACACCCTCGGCCGCCACCACGCGGGCGCGGTAGAACTGCCCCACCTCGGCGTCCTCGGCGCCGAGCAGCGTGGTGACGCCGTCGGTCTCCGGCGCCTGGTGGGCGGACCGGCCGACCACCGCACCCCCCTCCTCGGCGGACTCCAGCGCCTCGACCAGCACCTCCACCTCGGTGCCGATCCGCTCCTCGGCGCGCTGCGCGGTCAGCTCCTCGGCCAGCTTGGAGAGCCGGGCCAGCCGGTCGGCCACCACGTCCTCGGGCAGCTTGCCCTCGAAGGTCGCGGCCTCGGTGCCGTCCTCGTCCGAGTACCCGAAGACGCCGATCGCGTCCAGGCGGGCCTCGGTGATGAACCGCTCCAGCTCCGCGTAGTCCTCCTCGGTCTCGCCGGGGAAGCCGACGATGAAGTTGGACCGGGCGCCGGCCTGCGGGGCCTTGTCGCGGATGGTGCGCAGCAGCTCCAGGAACTGCCCGGTGTTGCCGAACCGGCGCATCCGGCGCAGCACGGCCGGGGCCGAGTGCTGGAAGGAGAGGTCGAAGTAGGGCACCACGCCCTCGGTGCCGGTCATCGCCTCGACCAGGCCGGGCCGCATCTCGGCGGGCTGCAGGTAGCTGACCCGGACCCGCTCGATGCCGGGCACCGCGGCGATCTCGCTCAGCAGCGTCTCCAGCAGGCGGATGTCGCCCAGGTCCTTGCCGTAGGAGGTGTTGTTCTCGCTGACCAGGACCACCTCGCGGACGCCCTGTCCGGCCAGCCAGACGGCCTCGTTCAGCACGTCGGAGGGGCGGCGGGAGATGAAGGAGCCGCGGAAGGCCGGGATGGCGCAGAACGAACAGCGCCGGTCGCAGCCGGAGGCCAGCTTGATCGAGGCCACCGGGGAGTCGTCCAGCCGCTTGCGCAGGGTGCGCGGGCCGGAGGCGGGGGCCAGGCCGTCCGGCAGGTCCTCCGGGGCGCCGTGGCCGGGCAGCGCCACCTCGGCGGCCGCCGCCTGGCGCTCGACCGGGGTGAGCGGGAGCAGCTTGCGGCGGTCGCGCGGCAGGTGCGGTGCGTGGTGGCCGCCGGACAGGATGGTCTGCAGGCGGTCGCTGATGTCGGTGTAGTCGTCGAAGCCGAGGACCCCGTCGGCCTCGGGCAGGGCGTCGGCCAGCTCCTTGCCGTAGCGCTCGGCCATGCAGCCGACCGCGACCACGGCCTGGGTGCGGCCGTGGCCCTTGAGGTCGTTGGCCTCCAGCAGGGCGTCCACCGAGTCCTTCTTGGCGGCCTCGACGAAGCCGCAGGTGTTGACCACGGCGACATCGGCCTCGGCGGCGTCGTCGACCAGCAGCCAGCCATCGGCCTCCAGTCGCCCGGCGAGTTCCTCGGAGTCCACCTCGTTGCGGGCGCATCCGAGCGTGACAAGGGCGACAGTACGGCGTTCAGGCATAGGGCCAAGATTAACGCGCGACCCCCGGTGCCGTTTCCCCCGGAGGCCGCGCGTCAGGTGTTCCCGGTCTCAGCCGGCCGGACTAGCCCGCCTGCGGGTCGCCCGGCGTGTAGGTGACGTGGACCACCTGGCCGTCCTTGCCGGCCGGGCCGAGGTCCTTGCCGTTGACGTACAGGTGCACGGCCGCGGCGTTCCCGATCACCAGCTTGATCTGCTTGGGATCGGTGAAGGTCTGGTCCTTGCCCTCGTCCAGGTTGTTCTGGAAGAGCGACTTGCCGTCGCCGTCCAGCGCCGAGATCCAGCTGGTGCCGCCCTCGGCGACCACCTTGACGGTCACCTTGTCGGCCGGCGCGGCGGCGATCGGCGCCACGCTGGGCGCCGGGGCCGGCGGCTGGACCGAGGGCGAGGCCGGGGCGCTGCTGACCGCGCTGGGCAGCGGGGCGCTGGCCGAGCCGGTGACGGTCTTGGCGGACTTGCCGCCGACCAGGTTGAAGCCGATCACCGCGATCACCACGACGATCGCCACCAGCATCGCCGCGGTCCAGTTCGGCCGGCCGCGGTCGGCCCTGATCCGCTTGGCGTCCAGCGCGGCCACCGGCGAGATGTCCACCGGCGCGGTGCCGTGGATCGCGTCGTAGCGGGCCACCAGGGCCTCGCCGTCCGCGCCGACCGCACGGGCCAGCGCGCGGAGGTGGCCGCGGGCGTAGAAGGCGCCGCCGCAGCGGCTGAAGTCGTCCTCCTCGATGGCGTGCACGATCGGCACCCGCACCCGGGTGCCGGCGCTCACCTCATCGACCGTCAGACCGGCGGCATGGCGGGCCTGGGCGAGGGTGCGGCCGATCGACGGGGTGTCATCCGGCACACCGGCACCGGCCGCGGTGTCAGCGGTGGAGGATCGGCTGTTGTCACGTTCCGGGGACTTGCCGATGGTCACTGGGCACGCCTTTCGAGCGGAGGCCACCTGCTGGAAGAACAGTCTAGGGGTCCGGGCGAATCGTTTCTCAACCGGAGTTCGACCGAACGCGCGCTCCGGGTCGCGGGCGCCCCCGCGGCCGGCCGACCACATGACACGCCCTCAGCCACCTACCCCCGCAAAGTGACCAGAATCGCGTCCAACTCGTCCGGTTTGACCAGGACGTCCCGGGCCTTGGAGCCCTCGCTCGGGCCGACGATGCCGCGCGACTCCATCAGGTCCATCAGCCGGCCGGCCTTGGCGAAGCCGACCCGCAGCTTGCGCTGGAGCATCGAGGTGGAGCCGAACTGGGTGGAGACGACCAGCTCGGCCGCCTGGATCAGCAGGTCCAGGTCGTCGCCGATCTCCTCGTCGATCTCCTTCTTCGGCCCGCCACCGACCGTCACGTCCTCCCGGTAGACGGCCGTCAGCTGGTCCTTGCAGTGCTGCACCACCGCGGCGATCTCCGCCTCGGTGACGAAGGCGCCCTGCATCCGGACCGGCTTGGAGGCGCCCATCGGCAGGAAGAGCGCGTCGCCCTTGCCGACCAGCTTCTCCGCGCCGGGCTGGTCCAGGATGACCCGGGAGTCGGCCATCGCCGAGGTGGCGAAGGCCAGCCGGGACGGCACGTTGGCCTTGATCAGACCGGTCACCACGTCCACCGAGGGCCGCTGGGTGGCGAGCACCAGGTGGATGCCGGCCGCGCGGGCCAGCTGGGTGATCCGGACCACCGAGTCCTCGACGTCCCGCGGCGCGACCATCATCAGGTCGGCCAGCTCGTCGACGATCACCAGCAGGTACGGGTACGGCCGCAGCTCCCGCTCACTGCCCAGCGGCGGGGTCACCGTGCCCGCCCGCACCGCCGCGTTGAAGTCGTCCACGTGGCGGAAGCCGTAGGCGGCCAGGTCGTCGTAGCGCAGGTCCATCTCGCGGACCACCCACTGCAGCGCCTCGGCGGCCTTCTTCGGGTTGGTGATGATCGGCGTGATCAGGTGCGGGATGCCCTCGTAGGCGGTCAGCTCGACCCGCTTGGGGTCGACCAGCACCATCCGCACCTCGTCCGGGGTGGCCCGGGCCAGCACCGAGGTGATCAGGCAGTTGATGCAGCTCGACTTGCCCGCGCCGGTGGCGCCGGCCACCAGGATGTGCGGCATCTTGGCCAGGTTGGCGAGCACCGTGTGGCCCTCGACGTCCTTGCCCATGCCGACCACCATCGGGTGGCTGTCCTCGGCGGCGCTGCGCGAGCGCAACAGGTCGCCGAGGTTGACCATCTCCCGGTCCCGGTTGGGGATCTCGATGCCGACCGCCGACTTCCCGGGGATCGGGCTGATGATCCGCACGTCCGGGCTGGCCACCGCGTAGGCGATGTTCTTGCCCAGCGCGGTGATCCGCTCCACCTTGACGGCCGGGCCGAGCTCCACCTCGTAGCGGGTGACCGTCGGGCCCCGGGTGAAGCCGGTGACCTTGGCGTCCACCTTGAACTCGGCGAAGGTGGCGGTCAGCTGGGCCACCACCTCGTCGTTGAGCGCGCTGCGGGCCTTGCCCGGGCCGCCGCGCTCCAGCAGGTCCAGCGGGGGCAGGGCGTAGCCGCCGCCGGAGAGCAGCTGCAGCTGCTCCATCCGCTGCGGGGCGGGCCCGTGCCCGTCCGGCGCGGCCGGCTCGCCGCCGGGGCCGGTGGCCCGGGCGGCGGGCACGGCGGGCTCCTCCGGCGGCGCGGTGCGGTCCTGCACCTGGTGCATCAGGCTGGCCACCGCCGGCGAGGCGGGCACCCCGTGCAGCAGCGCGCCGTCCAGGTCGGCGGCCACCCCGGCGGCCAGGTCGCGGGTCTCGAACGGGTCCGGGGAGAAGCCGTCCGGCGCCGGCTGCTGCTCGGCCTCCCCGTCCTGCTGGCGGCCGCGGCGGCCGCGCTTGCGGCGGCGGGCGCCGACCTCGTCGGCCGGGTCCTCCACGGTGTACGGCAGGGCCTGCGGGTCGGCGTCCTCCGGCGGCTCGGTGGAGAGCTCCCGCTCGCCCGACGGGTAGGGCTCGCCGTACTCGTCGTAGCCGTAGCCCGGCTCCGGCAGCGGTTCGGCGACGCCGAGCCGGACGAAGAGCGCCCGCAGCCGCTCGGGGATCCGGTTGACCGGGGTGGCGGTGACCACCAGCAGGCCGAAGAAGGTGAGCAGCAGCAGCAGCGGCACGGCCAGCGGCGGCCCGGCCGCGGCCATCATCGGGGTGGAGACGCCCCAGCCGAGGATGCCGCCGGCCTGCCGGATGCCGGCCACGCCGTTCTGCATCCCGGGCGCTCCGCAGCCGATGTGCACCAGCCCGAGCACCCCGACCACCAGGGTGCTCATGCCGATGACGATCCGTCCGTTCGCCTCCGGCAGCTCCGGATGGCGCATCAGCCGCACCGCTATGGCCATCAGCAGTATCGGCACCAGCACGTCGAGGCGGCCGAACAGGCCGCTGACCATCACGGTCGCCGCGGTGCCGAACCAGCCCTGCGGCTGGAACCAGGTGCCGGCCGCGGTGATCAGGCCGAGCGCCAGCAGCAGCAGCGCCTGGCCGTCCTTGCGGTGGTGCGGGTGCAGGTTCTTGGCGCCGTTGCCGAAGCCGCGGAAGACCGCGCCGACCCCGCCGGCCACCCCGCCGACGGCACGGAAGACCACCGGGCGGCGGCGCGGGGGCGGGGGTGCGGCGGCGGCCTTCTTCGCCGGGGCGGCCCTGCGGGCGGACGGCTTGGCCGGGGCCTTGGCGGCCGGCTTGCGGACGGCCGCCTTCTTCGCCGGAGCGGCCTTCTTCGCCGCCCCCGAGCTGGAGGTGCGTGCCGCGCTGCCGGACGTCCGTGAGGCCATGGCAGGAAGACTACCGGCGGGCCCCTCGACCGGGACACATGAGCGACCCTCCTGCCCCGGGTGTGTCGGCATCGCCCGCCGACACACCGTCAGCGGGCCGCAGGACCACCCGTCCGGCCGCTCCGACGGTGCGTCAGTCCGCCGTCACGCCTCGGCGCCGGGGCGCAGGGCCTCCAGGGCGGCCCGCAGCGCGGCCAGCTTGCGCTCCAGGTGGGCGGCGGTGGCGGCGGCACCGGCCTCGGGCGAGTCGTCCAGCTGCTTGGTCAGCGCCTCGGCCTGCTCCTCCACCGAGGCAAGCCGCGCGCTCAGCTCGGCCAGCAGCGGCTCGGCCGCCTCGGCACCCGCGGCGCCCTCGCGCGCGGCGCCGTCCTCCAGCTGCAGCCGCAGCAGCGCGGCCTGCTCCTTGAGCTGGCAGTTCTTCGTGTAGAGGTCGACGAAGACCGAGACCTTGGCGCGCAGCACCCATGGGTCGAAGGGTTTGGAGATGTAGTCCACGGCGCCCGCCGCGTAGCCGCGGAAGGTGTGGTGCGGGCCGTGGTTGCTGGCGGTCAGGAAGATGATCGGGATGTCCCGGGTGCGCTCGCGGCGCTTGATGTGGGCGGCGGTCTCGAAGCCGTCCATGCCGGGCATCTGCACGTCCAGCAGGATCACCGCGAAGTCGTCGGTGAGCAGCGCCTTCAGCGCCTCCTCGCCGGAGGCGGCCCGGACCAGGGTCTGGTCCAGCGCGGACAGGATCGCCTCCAGGGCCAGCAGGTTCTCCGGGCGGTCGTCGACCAGGAGGATCTTCGCCTTCTGCACCACGACCCGCCCTCCTGTCGGATAACCCGCCTGTGTACCGCGCGCCGGCACCCGCGTCCCGCTCGCCACTGTCCCGGTCATGCTAGCCGCACCCCCTCGCCCAGCCCTATCGGATGGTCACCACAGGCCGCGCGAGGCACCTGTCGCCCCGGAGGCAGCGGATCCGGCCAGCCGGCCGTCGCCATCCGGTTACTGTTCGCAACGATGAGTGACCCTAGCGGGTTCCCGGTCCAGCTCGCCAGTAAACGTGGATGTCCGAGCACTAGCCGCGCGCCCCCAGCCACTGCCGCATCACGCTCAGCAGGTGGTCGGTGTCCACCGGCTTGGTCACGTGGTCGGAGGCGCCCGCCTCGATGCTCTTCTCCCGGTCGCCCTTCATCGCCTTGGCGGTCAGCGCGATGATCGGCAGGCCGGCGAACTGCGGCATCCGGCGGATCGCCTCGGTGGTCGCGTAGCCGTCCATCTCCGGCATCATGATGTCCATCAGCACCAGGGCCACGTTCTCGTGCTGCTCCAGCACCTCGATGCCCTCGCGCCCGTTCTCGGCGTAGAGCACGGTCAGGCCGTACTGCTCCAGCACGCTGGTCAGCGCGAAGACGTTGCGCACGTCGTCGTCGACGATCAGCACCTCCTCGCCGTCGAACCGGCCCGCGAAGTGCTGCTCGCCGGGCCGCTCCTCCTCGACGCGCGGCAGGGCGGGCAGCTCGGCCCGCGGGGCGGGCGTGCTCGGCTCCGCGATGCGCCGCCGGTCGGCGGCCGCCCCGCGGCGGCGCTCCAGCGCCAGCTCGCGCACCTCCTGGGCCCACTGGTCGGCCGGGTTGCGCTCCTCGTAGCCGCCCTCCCCCGTCGGGCCGAGCGCGGCCCGAGGCTGGCCGGACCCGGACCCGCGCTCCAGCGAGATGCCCGGGCCGTCGGTGCGCAGCGGCAGGTAGAGGGTGAAGGTGCTGCCCTGGCCGAGCTTGCTGTCGGCGTGGATCTCGCCGCCGAGCAGCCGGGCGATCTCCCGGCTGATCGACAGCCCGAGGCCGGTGCCGCCGTACTTGCGGCTGGTGGTGCCGTCGGCCTGCTTGAACGCCTCGAAGATCTCCCGCAGCTTGTTGTCCGGGATGCCGATGCCGGTGTCGGTCACCGAGAAGGCGACCAGCGGGGCGTCCGGGTCGTCGATCCGGCCGGACTCCAGCAGCTGCTCGCGGACGTGCTGCGGCACCACCGGGCCGGCCGGGCCGATCTCCAGCCGGACGGTGCCGGACCCGGTGAACTTCACCGCGTTGGAGAGCAGGTTGCGCAGCACCTGCTGCAGCCGCTGCTCGTCGGTGTGCAGGGTGGCCGGCAGGTCGGGCGAGACCGTGACGGTGAACTCCAGGCCCTTCTCCGCGGCGAGCGGCCGGAACGCGGCCTCCACGTAGTCGGTCAGCTGGACCAGCGCGATCCGGGACGGGCGGACGTCCATCTTCCCGGCCTCCACCTTGGACAGGTCGAGGATGTCGTTGATCAGCTGCAGCAGGTCCGAGCCGGCGCCGTGGATGGTGTCGGCGAACTCGACCTGCTTGGAGGAGAGGTTGCCCTCGTTGTTGTCGGAGAGCAGCTTGGCGAGGATCAGCAGCGAGTTGAGCGGGGTGCGCAGCTCGTGCGACATGTTGGCCAGGAACTCGCTCTTGTACCGGGAGGCGAGGGCGAGCTGCTCGGCCCGCTCCTCCAGCACCTTGCGGGCCTCCTCGATCTCGCTGTTCTTGATCTCGATGTCGCGGTTCTGCTGGGCCAGCTGCTCGGCCTTCTCCTGCAGCTCCTCGTTGGTCCGCTCCAGCTCCTCCTGGCGGGCCTCCAGCTCGGCCGAGCGCATCGACAGCTCGGCGGTCAGCCGCTGGGACTCCAGCAGCAGGCCCTCGGTCTTGGTGTTGACGCTGATGGTGTTGACGGTCACACCGATCAGGTCGGCCACCTGGGTCAGGAAGTCCATCATCACGCTGGTGAAGGAGCCGAAGGTGGCCAGCTCGATCACGCCCAGCAGCCGGCCCTCGAAGAGCACCGGCAGCACCACCACGTGGGCCGGCGAGGACTCGCCGAGCGCGGAGGAGATCCGCAGGTAGCCGGGCGGCGCCTCGGTCAGGCTGATCGGCCGCTTCTCGATCGCGGCCTGCCCGACCAGCGACTCGCCGGGGCGGAAGCTGGTCGGCATCGAGCGCCGCTGGTAGCCGTAGGAGCCGATCAGCCGCAGCACGGTGTCCGAGGCGTCGTCGTCCTCGGTGACCGCCTCCGCCTCCGCGGACCGGGCGGCCGACTGGGCCAGGAAGAAGGCGCCGTGCTGGGCGGAGACCACCGGGGTCAGCTCGCTCATGATCAGCGAGGCCACCGCCTCCAGGTCACGCCGGCCCTGCAGCAGGCCGGAGAACCGGGCGATGTTGGTCTTGTGCCAGTCCTGCTCCTGGTTGGTCCGGGTGGTCTCGCGCAGGTTGGCGATCATCTGGTTGATGTTGTCCTTGAGCTCGTCGATCTCGCCGGAGGCGTCGACGTCCACCCGCAGGGACAGGTCGCCGCGGGTCACCGCGGTGGCGGCCTGGGCGATCGCACGGACCTGCCGGGTGAGGTTGTTGGCCAGCTCGTTCACCGACTCGGTCAGGTCCCGCCAGGTGCCGTCCACCCCGGGCACCCGGGCCTGGCCGCCCAGGATGCCGTCGGTGCCCACCTCGCGGGCCACCCGGGTGACCTCGTCACCGAAGGCGCTCAGCTGGTCCACCATCGCGTTGATGCTGGTCTTGAGCTCCAGGATCTCGCCGCGGGCGTCCACGTCGATCTTCTGCGACAGGTCGCCGCGGGCCACCGCGGTGATCACCAGGGCGATGTTGCGGACCTGGCCGGTCAGGTTGTTCGCCATCTGGTTGACGTTGTCGGTCAGGTCCTTCCAGATCCCGGCCACGCCGGGCACGTCCGCCTGGCCGCCGAGGATGCCGTCGGTGCCGACCTCGCGGGCCACCCTGGTCACCTGCACGGCGAAGGCGCTCAGCTGGTCGACCATCGTGTTGAGGGTGCCGGCCAGCGCCGCGACCTCGCCCTGGGCCTCGATGGTGATCTTCTTGCCGAGGTCGCCGCGGGCCACGGCGGAGGCGACGTCGGCGATGTTGCGGACCTGGCTGGTCAGGTTCGAGGCCATGAAGTTGACGTTGTCGGTCAGGTCCTTCCAGATGCCCGAGACGCCGCGCACCCGGGCCTGGCCGCCCAGGATGCCCTCGGTGCCGACCTCGCGGGCCACCCGGGTCACCTCGTCGGCGAACGCGCTCAGCTGGTCGACCATGGTGTTCACGGTGGTGACCAGCTCCAGGATCTCGCCGCGCGCGTCGACGGTGATCTTCTTGGAGACGTCGCCGAGCGCGACCGCCGTGGTCACCTCGGCGATGTTGCGCACCTGGATGGTCAGGTTGGACGCCATGAAGTTGACGCTGTTGGTCAGGTCCTTCCAGGTGCCGGAGACCCCGGGCACGGTGGCCTGGCCGCCGAGGATGCCCTCGGTGCCGACGTCCCGGGCCACCCGGGTCACCTCGTCGGCGAACGAGCTGAGCTGGTCGACCATGGTGTTGATGGTGTTCTTCAGCTCGAGGATCTCGCCCCGGGCGTCCACCTGGATCTTCTGCGAGAGGTCGCCGCGGGCCACGGCGGTGGTCACCTGCGCGATGTTGCGGACCTGGTCCGTCAGGTTGTTCGCCATGAAGTTCACCGAGTCGGTGAGGTCGCGCCACACGCCCGCGACGCCCAGCACCTGGGCCTGGCCGCCCAGCCGGCCCTCGGTGCCCACGTCACGCGCCACCCGGGTCACCTGCGCGGCGAAGGCCGAGAGCTGGTCGACCATGGTGTTGATGGTGCTCTTCAGCTCCAGGATCTCGCCCCGGGCGTCCACCTCGATCTTCTGCGACAGGTCGCCGCGGGCCACCGCGGTGGTCACCTGCGCGATGTTGCGGACCTGGTCCGTCAGGTTGTTCGCCATGAAGTTCACCGAGTCGGTGAGGTCGCGCCACACGCCGGCGACGCCGGGCACCTGGGCCTGGCCGCCCAGCCGGCCCTCGGTGCCCACGTCGCGCGCCACCCGGGTCACCTGCGCGGCGAACGAGTTCAGCTGGTCCACCATCGTGTTGACGGTGTTCTTCAGCTCCAGCATCTCCCCGGCCACGTCCACCGTGACCTTGCGGGACAGGTCGCCCTTGGCGACCGCGGTGGTCACCTCGGCGATGTTGCGCACCTGGGCGGTCAGCCGGCCGGCCATGGTGTTGACCGAGTCGGCCAGGTCCTTCCAGCTGCCGGACATCGAGCGGACCCGGGCCTGACCGCCCAGCTTGCCGTCGGTGCCGACCTCGCGGGCCACCCGGGTCACCTCGTCGGTGAACTCGGAGAGCTGGTCCACCAACCCGTTCACGGTCCGCCCGACCTTCAGGAACTCGCCGCGCAGCGGCTGGCTGCCGCCGTCCGGCTGGATCGAGCGCAGCTCCATCCGCTGATCCAGGTCGCCCTCGGCGATCGAGGCCAGCACCCGGCCCACCTCGGCCATCGGCCGGGCCAGGTCGTCGATCAGCGCGTTGCCGTTGTCCACGGCGGAGGCCCAGGCGCCCTCGCCGGCGCCGCTCTCCAGCCGGGCGGTCAGCCGGCCCTCCCGGCCGACCGCGCGCCGCACCCGGGACAGCTCGCCGGTCAGGTGCTGGTTGCGCTCGGCCACCTCGTTGAAGACGGCCGCGATCTCGGCCATCAGCCCGTCCCCGGGCACCGTCAGCCGGCGGCGGAAGTTGCCGTCCCGCATCGCGGTGAGCGCGCCGAGCAGTTTGCGCAGCTCGGCGGGCTCGGCACCCCTGGCGTGGGCGGGGCGCCGCCCGGCCGCGCCCCGGGGCGCGGAGGCGGCACGCGCGCCGCGAGGAGTCGGCGCGCTCTTCTGTCCGCCGGCGGTCGGTGCCGCGGCGTCCTTGGTGGCCGAACTCAACTGGAACCCTCCCAGGTCGCGACTGGCTGGTGCCCGCCGCACCGGCGTCCAGCTGCCGAACCGGCGGATCACCCAGTCTGACAGCACCGACCGTCGTTGTTGACCCGCTTGGGCTTCCTCACACCATTGTGAGGAGCCTGTGGTGGGCAGAATCACCCTCGGGGGCCCGTTTCGCTCCCCCTGGCCCACGGGAAACCGTCCGGAAAGTAGGGTGGAGCGCTGCACCCGCCCCCGGTCCGATCCACCCGGGACCCACCGGTCCGCCCCAGCGGCACCGGGCGTCGAGCAGCCGTACCCGAAGCAGAGGAGAAGCAGCCCGTGGTCACCGCGCGCGCAGCCGCCACCTTCGAGCCGGACGGCCGGTCGGCTTCCGCCGCGCGCGGATTCGTCCGGGAGGCGCTGATGGGGTGGGGTCTGCCCGAAGTGGTGGACGACGCCGTCGTGCTGGTCAGCGAGCTGGTCACCAACGCCGTCGTGCACGCGGGCACCGCCGCCGAGGTGAGCTGCCTGCGCGAGGAGGACTCGGTCCAGATCGGCGTCACCGACCGGCACCCCGAGCGCGGCCTGCCCTCCTTCGCGGGCGAGCCGGAGACCGGGGCCGACAACTCCGAGCACTTCGCCGACGCCGAGGGCGAGGGCGGCCGTGGGCTGCTGATGTGCTCGGCGCTCTCCAGCCGCTGGGGCGTGGAGTACACGGCCGGGCAGAAGACCGTCTGGTTCCGGCTGCCGCTGCAGCGCTCGCTGCCCGGCACCCGGGTGGCGCTGCCGCAGGCGCCCGGCGAGGTGCTGCCCAGCACCGAGGGGCCGGTGCTGGTGGCCGTGGCGCAGTTGGACGCCGCCGGCGCCGTGACGGCCTGGAACCCCGACGCCGAGGAGTTGTTCCGCCGCCCCGCCGCCGAGGTGCTGGGCCGCCCCTGGGCCGAGCTGGTGGTCTGGCCCCAGCACCCGTCCGGGCCGCTCGACTCGGTCCTGCGGCTGGCCCGCTGGGAAGGCGTCTTCGGCATCCGCCGGGCCGACCAGCGGACCATCGAGGTCTACGGCTGCCAGGTCCGGGTGCTCGACCCCACCGGCGCTCCCGCCACGCTCTGCCTGATCGTCCGGGAGCGCGACCGGGCCGTGCTGCGCGGCCCCGACCGGGCGCTGCCCGGCGGGCCGGCCGGCGGCGGGCTGGAACCGCTGGACCTGCTACCCGAGGGCGTGCGGGCCGACGACCTGTCCGGCCTGCTCCAGCAGACCGTGGAGCGGGCCCGCGACCTGCTCGACGGGGACGCCTCCTACCTGCTGCTGGCCACCGAGGACGAGACCGAGTTCGAGGTCCGGGCCGCCACCGGCCTCTCGGCGGGGCGCACCAAGAACGTGCGGCTGCCGATCGACTCCGGCCACTCCCGCTACGACTCGGCCCGACTGCCCGCCGTGCACGACGACCTGACGGTCCGTCCGCACGGCGCGCCGCTGCTGGCCGGCAGCGGGCTGCGCTCGCTGGTCACCGTGCCGCTCAAGGTCGAGGGGCGGCTGATCGGCTCGCTCGGGGTGGCCGCCGACCGGCCCGGCCAGTACGACAACGACCACGCGCTGCGCCTGCAGTTCGCCGCCGACCGGATCGCGCTGACCGTGGAGAACGCCCGGCTGGCCGAGCGCGAGCGGCTGCGCCGGGGTGCGCTCTCCTTCCTGGTCGAGGCCTCCGACCTGCTGGCCGGCACCCTGGAGCACGAGCAGACGCTGGCCCTGATGGCCCAGATGGCGGTGCCGACGCTGGCCTCCTGGTGCGCCGTCTACACCCAGGAGGAGCGCGGCAGACTCGCCGAGCTCGCCTATGTGCTGCACGAGGAGGAGGAGCGGATCGACCCGCTGCGCGAACTCCTCCTCCGCACTCCGGCCGAGGCCCGGGACACCGCTGACGGCACGGTCTTCTGGACCGGCCCGGCCGAGGCGATGACCCCCGCCGAGCCGACCGGGCTGATCGGCGAGACCGTGGTGCTGCCGCTGATCGCCCGCAACCGGGTGATCGGCCTGCTGGTGCTGGGCACCCGCAGCGGGGTGGCGTTCCGCCAGGAGATCCTTGAGCTGGCCGAGGACCTGTCCCGGCGGGCGGCGCTGGCGATGGACAACTCCCGGCTCTACTCCGAGCGCAGCGCCACCAGCCGGGCGCTGCAGCGCAGCCTGCTGCCGCCGGAGCTGCCGAAGATCCCCGGCGTCGAGGTGGAGGTCTTCTACCAGGCGGCCGGCGAGGGCAATGAGGTCGGCGGCGACTTCTACGACCTGTTCGCGATCCGCGAGGGCACCTACGGCTTCGCGATCGGCGACGTCTGCGGCACCGGCCCGCAGGCCGCCTCGGTCACCGGGCTGGCCCGCAACTCGCTGCGGCTGCTGGCCCGCGAGGGCCTGGACGCGCCGCAGGTGCTCAGCCGGCTCAACCGGGCGATCCTCGACGAGGGCGACCGGGGCCGGTTCCTCACCCTGCTCTACGGCGAGCTGACGCCCCGCCAGGACGGCGGGGCGGTGCTCAACCTGGTCTGCGCCGGGCACCCGCTTCCGCTGCGGCTGCGGCCCGACGGCGAGGTGACGGCGGCGGCCACCTCGCAGCCGCTGCTCGGCGTGATGGAGCCGCTGGAGCTGACCTCCGAGCAGCTGGTGCTGGAGCCGGGCGAGGTGCTGCTCTGCGTGACCGACGGGGTGACCGAACGGCGCGAGGGCATGCGGATGCTCGGCGAGGAGGGGCTGGCCGAGGTGCTGACCGGCTGTACCGGGCTGACGGCGGGTGCGGTCGCGGCCCGGGTGCAGCGCGCGGTGGAGCGGTTCGCCCCCGAGCCGCCCTCGGACGACATGGCGATCATCGCGCTGCGGGTGCCGACCCAGCGTCAGGGCTGATCGGCGCCCTGACCGCCGCCGGGGCCGGTTCGGGCGGCTCCGGTCACGGGCCGGACTCGGCAAGCTGACGAACCGACAAATTCTACGATTGCCGGGATTCACAAGGGTACAAGCGCCGTCACCCTGGGTAGAGAACTGCTGACCGGGACTCCTCCCCGGCGGCACGGTCCCCGCAGCCACAGCTGCCCGGATCCCCGCGACGGCCGCCCATCCGCCGTCGCAGTCGGCAATCCACCCCACTCTCCCCGCTCACCCCGCACCGTCCCGGCCTGCCCGGAAGAGTGCGTATGCGAGCGATCCTGCCCTGCTGCACACGCGTGTCTTCGTGCACCTCCCATGAACGAAAGGAGCCTCCGGTGAGCAGTGACGCCTCCGGGGCCAGCGCCCGGTCCGCTTCGCTCGAAGCGGGTCCTCTCGGTTATCTCGCTCTCGGCCTGACCCTCCTCGCCTTCGGCCTGCTGCAGACCGGGGTGCTGCACGGCACCGCGGTGGGCGACGCGGGCGGCCTCGCCCACCTGGTCGGCGGCATCGCGCTGTTCATCGCCGGCCTGTGGCAGTTCCGCTCCGGCGACGGCTTCACCGGAACCGCCTTCACCAGCCTCGGCGCGTTCTGGGCGGCCTGGGCCGCCGGGGTCGGCTCGGCCGCCGGCGGCAAGAACGCCGCCGGGCTCTTCCTGCTGGTCTGGGCGCTGCTGGCGATCACCCTGACCGCGGCGAGCTGGCAGGCCGGCGGCCTGATCGGCCGCGGCGTCTACGGCCTGCTGGCCCTGGCGCTGCTGGTGGACGCGGTCGGCACCCTCAGCAGCTCGACCGGCCTGGTCAAGACGGCCGGCTGGGTGGCCGCCGTCGCGGGGCTGCTCAGCTGGTACTGGGCGACCGCCGCGCTGACCAACAGCGGCTGGGGCCGGGACGCGCTGCCGGTCAGGTGACGGCACGGCCGGTGGGGACGGCGGGCAGTGCCCGCCGTCCCCACCGGCTTGCCCCGTACTGGGCCGCGTACGCGAGCAGCAGCAGCCAGACGGCGACCAGGCCGTCGGCCCAGAAGTGGTTCGCCGTCACCACCACCACCGCGACGGTCAGCACCGGGTGCAGCACGATCAGCCAGCGCCAGGGCGAGCGGGCGACCGCGATCACGGCCACCGCCACCAGCACACACCAGGCCACGTGCACCGAGGGCATGGCGGAGAACTCGTCGGCCTGCACCCCGCCGATGCCGCCGCCGTAGACGGACTGGCCGTACTGCGCGGCCACGTCCACGAAGCCGTGGTCGGTCAGCATCCGGGGCGGGGCGACCGGGATGAACTGGATCAGCAGGCAGGCGGCGGTCACCAGCACCACGGTGGTGCGCACCCACGGGTAGCGGGCGCGGTGGCGGACGAAGAGCCAGAGCAGCACCAGCAGCATCACGCCGAAGTGCATGGTCGCGTAGTAGTAGTTGGCGAGCCGAACCAGCACCGGGTATGGCGTCACCGCCTGCTGCCAGGAGGCCTCGTCGGGCAGGCCCAGCTGTCGTTCGGTGTGGTGGATCCACTCGGCCCGGTCGAGGGCGTGGGCACTGGACATCACCGAGAGCTGCCCGACCAGCTGCCAGAGCGCGAAGAGCGCCAGCAGCGTGCCGGCCTCGCGGAGCAGGGCCACCACGGTCCGCCGGGCCGGCCGGAGGCGGTGGACCGTGAAGGCGGCGCCGTAGAGCGCCGCGGCCGAGACTCCGGCGCTCTGCCACGAAAGGGTCAGGTTCTGCAACGCCGTGCCTCTCCACCGAACGGTTCTGCTGGCAGAGAGGGTAGCGTGCGGCCCTACAACGCGAAGAAGCCCCCAGCGAATAAACGGCGGGGGCTTCTTCTGAATGATTGTTCGGCGGCGTCCTACTCTCCCACAGGGTCCCCCCTGCAGTACCATCGGCGCTATGAGGCTTAGCTTCCGGGT
>NZ_JBIAGU010000026.1:0-130307 GCF_042869935.1 Kitasatospora sp. NPDC006697 | reverse complement strand
CTCGGATGGCGCCAAGCCGGAACGACGTCAGCCGGACGCCCCAGCGGATTTTCTACCCGTCAGGGTGCCGCCGTAGGCGTTCGGATTACTAACCCGACAAAGCGGGATGTCTCACCCTAGGCTGACAGAGAGGGGTTCACCTGAGGTTGAACCGCGATGTCTGGTTCCGGTGACACTTCACGGATGTCCACGCCCTCTGGAGCGGTGCACTCGAAGTGGTACACCTCCGCGTCCTGGGCTGGCGCCCGTATCGGCACCGCCCACGCCCGGAAGGCTGCCTTCGCAAGCCACTGGTCCCGCCGTCTGGTTCGGCGGCGGAACCACTCGTCCTGGGTGTCGTATCGCAGTTTTACGATTCGCGGTTGCCCAGGCTCACCCGGGGTCAGGACACAGAGCAAGTAACTGAGAGCGAAGCAGGTGACCGCGTTGTGGAAGGGGGACGTGTCCACGAAGAGGCGGGTCCGCTCCTGTTTCGACAGGCCCCAGTCTCGGTCTTTCAGCTTCTTCCAGTCTGTATCGCTCCAGGTCGTGTGATCCAGTGCAGCGATTTTGATGAGCTCCGCTGGAAGCTTGTCCGCGTGTGGGCTCGTCGGATCCCTATCGAAGTCCCGGCGGATCGCGCGGCTGGCGAGGTTGATCAGGATCTCCCCGCCGATCCGTGCTGCGACCTCGCTCGGTAGTCGGCAGATTGACTGCCCGGAAGCATCCCGGAGATCGAAGTGGACCGAGAGCTCACTTTTGTCCGCCAGCGCCAGGGGGACGACAACACGATTGCCGCCTGGCACCACGATCACCGGAGCAAGGGAGGGCACGGTGAAATCAATGCTTGCCTGGCAGACGGAGGACTCGGAATTACGGAAGCTGTAGGAGTCGACCCGGCGGCGGATCCACTCCTGCCGAGCAGCCCAGGCCAGTCCCACGGCGACGCCGACGTAGCCGATGTAATCCTCCGAGAAGGCGACATCGAGATTACTGGGCCGTTGCTGCAGGGGTGCTGCTGTCGTCATGGCGATCGCCTGCTCCGTCTTGGCTCTCCTTTCACGCTAGGCCCTCCTCAGAGCCACAGCACGCTGCAGAATCGGTTTCGCACACGACGTCGAGCCGGGCGCCATTGTGGCCCAGGAGGCGACCACGCCGACCAGCGAGGCGGTAGGGCTCAACTACCGGGTAGGGTCCGGTTGCCGAGGTCGGGTTTCAGCGCCTCTCCCGGAGGCCTTTTCGGCGCCGCCGAGACTCCTGGCGTCAACTTGGCCGTCGACGCCCAGCCGGTGACATCCCCGAGGAAACCATCCGCACCGTGGCCCCGGCTTGCCTCAGCCGCTTGCCGTGATCACTATGGCACCGAGTTCGGGGATGCCGTTGGGTTACGGACGGATCGTGGTGTTGTCGCCAGTGACGGCCGTGCCGATTGTCTGCGCGGCGATGGATCGTTCACCGGACGCGGTGATCGTCACCGCACCGGCCGCGGGAAGCTGGGAGGCCAGTTCGGCAAACAACTGCGGATCCTCCCGTAGCGTTCGCTTGATCTGCTGGCGCAGCGCGGCCGCAGCATCGGAGTCCCCAGGCTCCCCGGCCGCCTCACGCACCGCCGCCTCCAGCTCCGCGCGCTCAGCCTGGCTCCGGCGCCGCCAGATCGCGTGCAAGATACTGCGCCCTGCGTTCGCCGTGGCTCCCACCGCAGCGTCCTCAGCCCGGGCCAGCACCCCCGCACCATAGGCACCCAAGGCCGCGCTCAAATATGGCCCTGCCTGCTCCACAAACTGCACGATATCCGCGCCCACAAGCCACCCCTGAGTTCCTGTCATTGACTTAGGTCAGGGCATCAGGCTAGGGCGTCCAGCTAGTGAGTGCGCGGCAAATCAGCAATTCGCGGCCCGTTGATCGGCCTCACTCACGCGACTCAAGTGACTACCTTGCCGTCCTTGACGCAGCCTGGCTGCACTCCCATCGCCAGGCCGCTGACAAGGGAAACGGAGACCTGTCACGGGAGTACTAACGGTCAGCCCCGAAGCGGCCTACACGGCTGAGTCAATCCTTGCGCGGATCTGTGCGACGAGCGGGTTCTCCGGTCCCAGGGTGGGCTCGATCCGGTCGAGGGCTGCCTGGTAGAGGGCGATCGCCTTCCGAAGGGCGCCCGCCTCCTTGTGGGTGTCCGCCAGGGTGAGTTGGGTGATCAGGATGTTCGGGTGGTCGCCGAGGGTCTGCTGCCAGTGGACGAGGGCGGCTTCGTACAGTGGCACGGCCTGATCGGGATGGCCGTCGGCTCGGTAGATCTCGGCCAGGTGCCGCCGTTGCTCGAGGGCGTCAGGGTGGGTGGCGCCAAGCTCCTGTTCGGTGCGCGCGACGCTGTGTTCCAGCAGCCGAGTCGCCCGGGCGAGGCTGCCGGACATGCCGAGGATGCGGGCCAGCATCGCGGTGCACTGGAGCGTTTCCGAGTGTGTGCCGCCGTGTTCGGCGTCCAGCTGCGTGCGGAGCTCCTCCAAGACGGCGACTGCCTGGGTGGCGTCACCGAACTCAAGGTGGGCGGCGGCCAAATTCGTTCGGGCGGTGACGGTGTGCGGGTGGGTGGCGCCGAAGAGGCGGCCGGCGCTGTGCACGGTGACTTCGAGGAGTTGGAGGGCATGCCGGGCGTCACCGACCGTGAGGTAAGCGGTGGCCAGGTTGCTCCGGCACAGCACGGTGTGAGGGTGGTCCTCGCCGAGCGACCGCATGCACCGTTCCAGCGTCGTCTCCGCGAGGGTGACGGCACGGGCCGGGTCGTCGGTTAGGCGCAGGGCTTCGGCCAAGCTGATGCAGTTGGCCAGGGTGTCGGGGTGGGTGCCGCCGAAGACCTGCTCGCACTGGGCGGTGACGGTCTCGAATAGCGGGACGGCGCGGGTCGGGTCGCCCGCCGCGAGGTGGGCTTTGGCGAGGCCGCTTCGGGTGGCGAGGGTGTGAGGATGCGTCTCGCCGAGCAGCGCGGCACGATGCTCGAGGACGGTGTCGTAGTGGTCGATCGCCCGTTCAGTGTTGCCGGCAACCCGGTATGCCTCTGCCAGCCCGTTCCTGGTGGTCAGGGTCTGGGGGTGGGCGTCGCCGAGCAGGTGGGCGCTCTGCGCAGCTGCGGACTCCAGCAGGGCGATCGAACGCGGCGCCTGCCCGGCGTCCCGGTAGGCACAGCCGAGGTTCGCGCGGACGGCGATGGTCTCCGGGTGCGCCTCGCCGTACACCTCCTCGCTCCGGGCCAGGGTTGTCTCCAGGAGCTGTGCCGCTCGGTCGGGGCGTCCGGCGCTCGAGTAGGCGTAGGCGAGATTGTTCCGGCTGGTGATGGTGTCAGGATCGCTGTCGCCGAACGCCTTCTGCCGTTCGGCGAGGACGGCGGCGTATATCGGGATGGCGCGATCCAGGTCGCCCGAGGCGAGGTAGGCCGCAGCCAGGTCGCCTCGGCTGCTCAGCGTGGCCGGATGAGCAGGTCCGAGGGACTGCTCGTGTTGTGCCACGGTCGCCTCGTGCAGGGGGATGGCGCGATCCAGGTCGCCTGAGGCTTGGTACGTGCGGGCCAGCTCCTCGCAGCTGACGAGGGTGTCGGAGTGGTTGTCGCCGAGCGCCTGCCGACGGCGGGCCAGAGTGGCTTCGTGGAGCGCCATGGCGCGGGTCAGATCGCCGGAGTCGCGGTATGAGTTGGCGAGGTTGGAGGCCACCGTGAGAGTCCCGGGGTGCGAGTCGCCGAAAACCCGTGTGCACTGGGCGACCATCGGTTCGAGGATCGCGATGGACCGGCTGAAGTCCCTTGCTCCGTGGTAGGCGTAGGCCAGGTTCGCACGGACCTTCATGGTGAGCTCGTGCTCGGCTCCAGCGAGCTCCTCGCAGCGGGCGAGGGCCGCGGTAAGCAGCGGGACAGCGCGGGCGTCGTGTCCGTGGCCAATTAGGTAGTCCGCAGCAGCAGCGTACCGTCCGGCGGGAAAGGTGTCTGAGTGACCGCTAGGAGTCGTGGCCGCGAGTGTGACGAGGTGTGGGAGCAGTTGCTCCCAGGCAGAGGACCGGCCGGAGCTTGGTGGCTCCCCAAGCGGGACTACCGCGGCGCACAGTAGCCGTTCGGCCTCCAGACGGCCCGCTGGCGCCGAGCCATCGAAGGTCGGCTGGTTCCGGAGAGTCGCCTGGACCAGTCGGTGGACGCTCACCGTGTCGCGGGTGAGGGAGACCATGCAGTAGGCGCGGAGGAGCCCGAGGGCCTCGTGCAAGTCGTCGGTGTCGTCGTCGGCGGTTGTGGCCAACAGGTCCACCGGGATGTCGTCGGGCGCCAGCCACGCCAGCGTGGACAGGACAGACACCGCCAGCGGGTTGCGATCGGTCAGGGTGCTGATCGTCTGGCGCCAGATCCGAGCGATGGTTCGCTCGGGGTCATGGCCGTCTGAGACCTTGTCCAACTTGGCCGTCAGCTTGCGGCGGTAGCTCTCGATGCCGATCGTCGGGTTCTGCGCGAGGTAGGCACCGGCCTGCTCCAGCGCGATGGGGAGTCGCCCGAGATCGGCGGCGAGGGCGCGGGCCTCCTGCAACTGACGGGGGTTCGGCGCCGTCCCGCCGAGCACGTGCCGGTAGACCAGTTCGCTGGCCTCGGCCAGATCGAGGACATCCAAGGCGAGCGCTGGGACGGTGGCCGGCCAGCCGAGCGCTCGCCGACTGGTGGCGATGATGCAGCCGTCCGGTGAGCCGGCGTAGGGCCGAAGGTCGGCCGGGTCCTCGACGTTGTCGAAGACCAGCAGCCAGCCGGGGTGCCACTGCAGCCACATCATCGCCCAGGCGGCGCGTTCCTCGATGGCAGCATGGCTGGCCCAGGCGGGGATCAGCCGCAGGGCAAGGGCGGCCAGTGACTGCTCGATGTGGGTGGGCGAAGCCGCGTTGATCCACCACGCCACGGTGTGGTCGCGGCGGTGTCGGTGGGCGTACGCGAGTGCCACGGTGCTCTTGCCGACGCCGCCGAGGCCCTGGACGATGACGGCCCCGGAAGCCCATTGCCCGGGCTCCGACGCGAACGTGCCGCGCAGCCTGACCAGCGCATCCGCGCGGCCGAGACACAGTGGGAGTGGCGGAAGGTTGGTGAGCCCCACAGGCGCCTGCACGTGGCGCGCCGAGTTCAGCAGTTCGGCTGGCAGGACGGTGACTGAGCCGGTGATCGCCATGCCGATGCTGTGGGCGGCGACAGACCCGGGCCCGGTCGCTTCGAAGGCGAAGTTCGTCATTGTGCGGCCTGCCAACCCTGGCTGCCGACGGTGGCCGCCAGCTGGGTCTTGCCGCTTCTAGGTACGCTCCGGCCTGGACGGGACCGCCCCACCGACAGCTCCCTGCGCGTGCTCATCTCCGCCCCCTCCGGACGGGCCAGGTGCCGTCCTGTCCAGCACGCAGCGTACGCGCTACCTCCCGGTTGGGTCAGAATCGGCCGGGCTACGGTGGCGTGCCGGTGGCCCCAGCGTGCTGGTCAGTTGTGGGGCATCGACAAGCGCGGGTCCCTGACGGGGCTGGAGCATCTGGTGTGGCATGTGCGGCCGGTGTGCGGCCGGACGCCTTTGGACGAGGTAGCACAGCGTGTCATGTTCGAACTCTCCGCACGTGCTCTGAACAGGCAAGACGGCAACACGGAGCACGAGTTGACACCTGGCGTCACGAACCCTCGTGGCCTCGTAATGCGTAGGTCATGGGTTCGAATCCCATAGGCGGCTCCGAGAAGGCCAGGTCATGCAGCCCATGACCTGGCCTCTTTTGGTTTCCTTGCTCTGCGGCGCACGTCGATGACCCGGGGAGCCTCTGTTCCTCAGGCACTCGCGGGCCCGGCGGGCGGTGGTGACAGGGCCGGGTGGCTGTTCAGCCAGGTCGTGTCGAATTGCTGCAGGGCGATGGAGTAGAGGAGGCCGGGGGACCGGGCGTAGAGGCACGGGGTGTTCCGGCCGTGGGCGGAGCTGGTGTAGAAGGTGAGGTAGGCGGCGCGGTCGGTGGCGATGACGCGGCAGGTGTTGGGAAGGTTGAAGCCGCGGAGCTCGAAGTGGTGCTGGGTGCGGGCCACGCGGGTGAGGTAGTCGATGTTCGCCTGAACCTGGGCTCTGAGCAGATCGGGAGTGAAGCCGGGGTCGAAGCGGCCCAGGTCGTCGGAGCGCCGGTCGAGCCAGGAGTCGCCTTGGGCGCGGGGGTCGGGGAGCAGAACCTGGATGGATTCCGGGGAGAGCTCGCCTGACCACAGGGGGGAGAAGACCTCTCGGGTGAGCACGTTGCCGCGGCCGGCCAGGACCTTGATCCAGCGGGCTTGGCGCAGGTCGCGAGCGAGGTCCTGCTCGGCGGCCGACTGACGGCGGTAGATGCGGCCGAGGCCGGTGCCGGTGTACCGGGAGCAGGCGGCGACCAGCCACCACAGGGGGCGGGAGCCACGCAGGAGTCCGAGGACGAGGGCGAGTGCGCTGGCGGCGAGGGAGCTGAGCACGCCGTAGAGGAAGGCCGACATCTAGCAGTCGTAGGGCAGGTCGGGCAGGAGCAGCCGCAGGACGTGGGCGGCGTTGCGGGCCGCGAGTTCGTGGAAACCGTGGCCCTTCTCCTCGTCGGCGTTGTCGGAGATGCCCCGGATGACGATCCAGCCGGGGTTGGCGTCGCCGTTGACTGAGTTCTCTTGCCAGTACTGACTGAGCCCGCCCGCCTCCATGTCCACGGCGAGGACCTTCTCGTGGTAGTCCGTGAGATAGCTGCGGATCTCACTCCCGCCGTCGGCGATGACGGCTTCGCCGGAGCCGATCACGCCGGGGAAGACCTCGAAATCGGCTGATGCAGCCGGGAGCTGGTTGCTGAAGCGGGCCGGGGTTCCGTGCTGGGTGAAGAAGGCGTTGACCCCGTGCACGACAGCGGCCGGCGACTGCCGGTGCTCCCCGCGGCGGCGGACGTCCCCGTTGGGGTTGATCTTGCGGTTCTCGTAGTAGACGACCTCGGTGGAGACGATGACGTTGCCGATGCGGGCGTGTTCCCGGTGGAGCCCGCCGCCCACGCCGATGAGCACCCACAGCCGCGGGTCGTAGTGGCGGCGGAGGTTCTCGAGCGCGGCCATCGCCGACCGCTGTCCCTGACTCTGGCTCTGGGTGGCCACGATGCGAACGGTCGACTCCGGTGTGGTGTGGCTGCCCCGGTAGAAGTAGAGGCCGCCGGGCTCCCGGTGTCGTTCCAGGCCGAACTCGTCGATCACGGAGCGCAGTTCCTCGCTCAGGATGGTCACCACGCCGATGTCCCACCCAGTCGCCCGCTGGTTGTCGGCCGAGCCGTTGAGCCGAGCGGTCGGGCCGGGGGAGGGGGCAGTCACGGAGACCTTGGCGTGGTCGCCGATGGCGTTGTTGCTGAAGGTGTTGCCGCTGCCCCGGCTGGTGATGCCGCGGTTGTCGGTCACTGCTTTCCTCCACTGTCGGGAGCGCCGGCTCCTGCTGTTTGGTTGGCGCCGACGGCGACCTGAGCCGAGTCGCCGAGCGCGTTGTTGCTGAAGTTGTTGTTGTCGCCGAAGTTGAAGATGCCGCTGTTGATGATCTGCAGCGCGCGGTCCTTGAAGGCCGACACGTCGACGTCCTTGGAGAAGAGGAAGTCGCCGGTGGCGTGCAGCAGCCGCTCCTCGATCGTCTTCATCCGGCCCAGGACGTCGGTCTTCTCCAACTGGACCTTGGACCATGCCTGTGATGCCTCCTCGCGGATGCTCACCCGGCTGCCGACGAGGAGGTTGCGGATCGGTGTGGCGGTGAGGTCGCTGGGGAGCAGCGCTGCCTTGCCCAGGGCGAGCAGGTAGCGTCCGGTGCGCCACGAGTGTTGGACCTCCATCGGCAGCGCCGCCAGCCCGCGGAGCGCCGACCAGATGACCGCCGTGCCTCCGTGGTGTCCGAACTCCTTCGTGCGTTGGAAGGACCGAGGTGTGTGGGCGAGGACGCAGGCCGCCGTGGAGATGCTCAGAGTCCGGCCCTGCAGGCTGACCCGTAGCAGGACGGTGGCGATGTACTCCGACCCCTCGATCGGAGTGGTGATTTCCAGGAAGTGGTGCTCCTTCGAGCCGGGAGTGTTGATGATTGCGCGCACGTCGGCTTCGTCGAACTCGAGGTGGAGGAGCGCAGGGTCCGCGGCCACATCGGTCTCGGCCACGTAGATGCGGTCACGAACCTCGACGGTCAATCGGACGTCGTGCTGGTCGGAGTTCAGCTGCTGCACGGCCTCGCGCAGGTAGTCCACCAGTTCGTGGGCCCGAAAGGGCGGTACGGCGTGCTCGCGTTCGGAGAGGGGGGCCTCGTCGTTGCCGGGACGCAGCAGCTGGATGCTCATCGGCGGGTTCCAGTGGTAGACGATCTCACCGGCTCCGATGAACGGCGATCCCTCACCGAAGAGGGTGATCCTTGTGAGGTCGTCCTCCTCTTCGCCCTCGGGGTCGTCCTCGCTGTGGCGGGGGCGGCGGTACACGGCGCAGATGTGCCGCTGTTGACGGTCCGCCACCTGCTGCCGACGGGACAGCCGGGCCGGCCGGAGGGTGGGCGCCCGGAGCAGGTGGTTGAGGATCAACTGGCGGAGGGCTCCGAAGCCGAGGCTCAGGAGCGCCATTCCGATGGCCACGCGGAGGGCCGTCGCTGCTTGGGCCGGTTCGATGACGATGATGGTCAGACCCGTCAGGGTCAACGAGGCCATGGCGACGCGGATGAGCTTGAGCGGCGACGGACGCGCCGGGGTTTTCCTCGGGAGGAACACGTCGAGGAGATGACTCAGCCGTGGGAAGAGCCGGGCGAAGAGGCGTGGCCTGTCCGTGGGGAGCAGACCGGGGAACTGGCGGCGGTCCCGTTTGGGCCGCAGGCCGCGGCGACCGGAGCTTCGCTGGGGACGGGGCTGCCGGCCGCCTTTCCGGAGGTGCATGGCGTGGCGGAGTAATCGGATCAGTGCGAGCCCGCAGATGATGAGGATGGTGGCGGGCACGGAGCCGGCGAGAGCCGGGGCGATCGTCGCCCCTATCAGTGCCACCCGTAGGAAGGTGGCCAGGGCCGCGGCTCGCCACGCATGGTGCATGACGGGAACGATGTCGAACCCGTAGGACGGGGCGACCCTCCGGTGGGGAGCGGTACAGACATCGTCGATCACCAGGTCGCGGAATCGCTCGTCAACGTAGACGCCGGTGCATAAGTGGCGGGTGGCGGCGGTGGGCGCAGCGGCCGCCCTCTTGGCGGGTGGTACACGAAACCTGATCATGCCCTGCCCTTGCCTCGTCGAGTTAAGGTCCATGAGACCATAAGCGCCGAGCGTGTTTGAGTCAATAGGACCTTTAGGGGGTCGGATGGATGACTGGCTGAAGGAATCGAACGAGGTGGAGCCGTCGTGGCTGACCGTCGATCTGGCGATCTTCACAGTCAGGGGCGACCAGTTGATGGTGCTGCTGGTCGAGCGGGGGGTCGAGCCCTTCCTTGGCTGTCCTGCGCTGCCCGGGGGGTATGTCCAAAAGGATGAGACCCTGCGGCGGGGGGCGCTTCGTGAGCTCTGGGAGGAGGCCGGAATCGACGGCAGCCGACTACACCTGGAGCAGTTGGGTGCCTATGCGGATCCCGGTCGTGATCCGAGGGGGCGAGTGGTCACCGTCGCGTTCCTCGCCCTGGGGCCGGATCTGCCTGTGCCGGTGGGCGGGACCGACGCGGAGCGCGCGTACTGGGCTCCGGTGCGCGAACTGTTCGAGGGAGAAGTGGAGTTGGCGTTTGACCACGCGGTCATCCTGGCCGACGCCCTGGAGGAGATCCGGCGGAAACTCGAGTACACCGCCGTCGCGACGGCGTTCTGCGGAGAGGAGTTCACCCTGAGCGAGCTGCGGGCGGTCTATGAGGTGATCTGGGGGCAAGCCTTGGACCCGAGCAACTTCCGTCGCAAGGTGCTGAGGACCACGGGGTTCCTGGAGCCGACGGGGAAGCAGCGGCTGCCTCCCACGGGGCGTCCGGCTGCCGTCTATCGGCGGGGGAGCAGCTGGCTGCTGAGCCTGCCCCTGCTGCGTACCGGCGGGCCCACCGGGTAGGCCCGGTGCCCGTGCCGCCCCTCCCGGGGCGGCACGGGGCGTCACGTCAGCGGTGCGACGGCTTGCGGCGGCGCAGGAGGAACAGCACGCCGGCGCCGGCGGTGAGGGTGGTGGCGCCGATGGCGGCGATGGTGCCGGTGCCGCTGCCGCCGCCGGTGAAGGCGAGGGAGGGGCCGGCCGAGGTGGTGGCGGTGGTGGTGGGGGTGGCCGTGGGGCGGTGGGTGGTGGCGCTCGCGGAGGGGGAGGCCGCGGCCGAGGTGGGGGCGGCGGGGTCGGTGATGGTGAAGAGGGCCGTGGAGTAGCCGACGAACTGGGTGCAGGTGTCCTTGCCGGTGCTGGTTGCGGTCGGCGAGGGGGAGGTCGTGGTGGCCGGCGAGGCGGTGGGGCCCGGGGTGCCCGTGACCGGGGCCGTCGGGAGGAGGTACTCGCCGGTGTCGTCGCTCAGGGCGGCGGAGCCGCCGGTCTCGGTGCTGCCGTACTTGCCGGCCAGGGCGTGGGTGGTGGCCGTGACGCGGATGCCGACGGTGACCGAGTCGCCCTTGGCGAGCTGGTAGGTGCCGGTGCTGATGATGCTCTGGCCGTCGCCGGTGCCGAAGCTCGCGGGCTTCCAGTCGCCGCCGGGGAGCTTGAGCTCGACGGTGAGGGCGTCGGCCATGTGCTCGGTGGGGGCGTCGTCGGCCGCCACGTAGAAGGAGGTCTGGAAGTCCTTCACGTCGTGGCCCGTGGTGTTGCGGAAGACGGCGGTGCTCTCCACCGCGGCGCCGCCCTTGACCAGGGTCGCGCCGGACAGGCCGGTCCAGGTGGTGGTCAGCTCGGGGTGGCTCTGCACGCCGCCCTGGCAGGTGGCGGCGGCGTGGGCGGCGGTGGTGGTGAGGCCGGTGCAGGCGGCGGCGAGTACGGCGCTCGCCGCGAGGGTGCGGAGGGTGGTGGTACGCGGGGAACGCAAGGTTGTTGCTCCTGGGCGGGAAGAGCGGGAGGCCGGGCGGAGAAGAGCCCGCCCGGCCCTCCGGTGCAGTGCGCACACGGTCAGGCGCGCAGGTTACACAGGGGCTATGCCGGGGCTCGGGGCGGGGTGGCGGGCCACCAGTTCCTCCAGTTGGGCGACCACCTCGCCCGGGGCCGGGGCCGCCAGCATCTCCTTGTGCAGGGTCCGGGCGCCCTCGGCGAAGGCGGGGTCGGTGAGGAGGCGGGCGACGGCGTCGCGGGCGGATTCGGGGGTCAGGGTGGCAGGGGGGATGAGCAGGCCGGCGCCGTGGTCGGCGATGTAGCGGGCGGTGATCTCCTCGCCCCAGAAGGGCATCGGGGTGGTGAGCTGGGGCACCTGGTGCGCGACGGCGGCCGCGAAGGTGCCGCCGCCGCCGTGGTGGATGATCGCGGAGCAGGTGGGGAGCAGGGCGGTGAGGGGGAGGTAGTCGACGACGCGGACGTTCTCGGGGAGGGTGCCGAGGGCGGCGGCGTGGGACTGGCCGATGGTGGCGATCAGTTCGATGTCCAGGGTGGCCAGGGCGTGGACCAGGTCGGGGAAGGAGACGCCGCTCTCCTTGAAGAGCTGGCGGCCGCGGCCGCCGATGCCCAGGGTCAGGCAGACCCGGGGGCGGGTGGGGCGCTGCTGGACCCAGTCGGGGACGCTGGCCGAGCCGTTGAAGGGGACCCGGCGGATCGGCAGGTGGGTGAGGGAGGTGGGCAGCCGCATGCCGGGGGGCATCGGGTCGATGCTGGCCTGGCCGAGCAGCAACTCCTCGTCGTACTCCAGGCCGTACGGTTCGAGCATCGGGGACATCAGCCAGGTGACGGGGTCGCGGCGGACCGGGGTGCCGCGTTCGGCGAGGGTGCGGCGGGACTTCTCACGCAGGAAGCCGATGTTGTCCCGGCCCCAGAGGAAGCGGACCTGGGCGGCGCCGACCACCCGGGCGGCGACGGCGGCCGGTACGCAGAACGGGTCCCAGACCACCAGGTCGGGCTGCCAGTCCCGGACCACCCGCACCAGGGCGGGCAGGGCCGGGCGGAAGGCCACCAGCACCCGGGTGAGCTTGAGCCACTGCATCTCCCACTGCGGGTTGTCGTCGCCGGTCAGCGAGAGGAAGTCGTCCAGCTCGGCCAGCTTGTCCAGGTTGTTGCCGAACTCCACCACCTCGCCGAGCTGTTCGTCGATCAGCGGGACGGCGGTCAGGCCGGTGGAGGTGACCAGCCCGGTGGCGTCGGGGTGGATGGCCACCCGGACCTCGTGGCCCGCGCCGAGCAGTGCCCAGGCGAGCGGGACGATCGGGTGCACGTGGGCGGGGGCGGGGAAGATGGTGAACAGGACGCGCATCGGCCCTCCGGAAGAGTCAAGAGAACTGGCGGATGGTGGCGAGGAGTTCGGCCTGTCGGAGCAGGTCCGGGTCGGCCGGTGCGCCGCTGCGGACGGCGGCGGCGAAGGCGGCCACGGTGGCGGCGACCTGGTCCTCGGCGGGCAGGTCGACGGGCTCGGCGCCGGTACGGCGTTCCAGGCGGACGGCCGGGCGGAAGCCGGCGGGCGGGGTGAAGGCGCGGTCGACGGTGATCCGGCCCTCGCTGCCGCAGAGTTCGTAGCTGGAGCGGTAGCCGTGGTCGAGGCCGTAGTCGAGCTGGGCGGTGACACCCTGCGGGGTGCGCAGCAGGGCCGCGCCGGAGGTGTCCACCTCGCGCCCGGCACTGGCGGCGGCCAGCACCTCGAGCGGGCCGCCGAGCAGGTGCAGGGCCGCCCGCACCGGGTAGACGCCGGTGTCCCAGAGCGCGCCGCCGCCCAGCTCGGGCTGGTACCTGATGTCCCCGTCGGGCAGCCGGGGGACGGTGAACGTGGCCCGGAAGGACCGCAGTTCGCCGATCGCCCCGTCGGCAAGCAGCCGCCGCACCGCCGCGTGCTGCCCGTGGTGCACGAACATCACGTTCTCCAGCAGCACCAGCCCCCGGTCCGCCGCCAGCTCCAGCAGGGCGCGGGTGCGCGGGAGTTCGGTCGTGAGCGGCTTCTCGGCGAGCACGTGCTTGCCGGCCAGCAGGGCCCGTTCGACCCACTCGGCGTGCAACGCGGCCGGCAGCGGCACGTACACGGCGTCGAGGTCGGAACGGTCCAGCAGGGCGGCGTAGCCGTGCACGGGGGAGGCGGCGAACCGGTGGGCCGTCGACGCGGCCTTGGCGGCGTCCCGGCTGGCCACCGCCGCGACCTCGATGTCGTCCGCGGCCAGCATCGCGGGCAGCATCCGGCGCACCGCGATGTCCGCGCAGCCCAGCACGCCGATCCGGATCGGTTCCATCAGCCGCGCACCGCCGTCGCGTTGAGGCAGGCCAGCAGGGTGCGGCCCTGGACGTTGAGGTAGTGGCCGTGCCGGACCAGCCAGGTCAGCTGGCCGGGGGTGACCCAGGCGTAGCCGGGCGGCGGGTCGAGCGGCACCTCGGTCTCGTCCACCTCGACCAGCAGGTAGCGGCTCTCGGCGTTGAGGAACCGGCCGCCCTCCTCGGAGTGCACGGCCTCGTAGCGGATCCGCCCGGGGTCGGCGGCGAGCACCAGGTCCAGGAAGGGCGGACGGTCCTCCTTGGCCAGGTGGGCGTAGTTCTCCGGCGTGTACTGCACGGTCGGGCCCAGCTCCACGGTGTCCAGGAAGCCGCCCTCCACCCGGGCGTGCGCCAGCAGGTGCGGCACCCCGCCGATCCGGCGCAGCAGGAAGGCGGTGACGCCCAGCCCGCACGGCTCGAACAGCGGCTGCGACCAGCTGGCCACCTCCCGGCTGCCGGCCTGCACGCCGACCGCGACCACGCTGAAGTAGCGCCCGTCCTCGCGGTCGATCGCGTCGGCACCGCGCCGCCAGCCGGGGAGCGAGCCGAGCGCGGTGCGCCGCACCCGGACCTCGTGCCGGGAGCGCTCCGCGGTGAACCAGGAGAGCAACTCGCCGTCGGGGAGCAGCGCGCTGCCGTCCCGCTCCCCGCCGCCGAGCGGCGCGCAGGACAGCACGGTGCGCGCGTCCATGTTCACCACGTTGTCCAGGTGCAGCAGTTCGCCGATCTGGCCGAAGGTCAGCCAGCAGAAGTCCTCGTGCGGCGGGACCTCGCCGACCGCCTCCACGATCATGTTCCGGTTGGACTTCCGGAAGAACCAGGAACCGTGCTCGGACTGCAGCGAGTCGGCGAGCACCCGGCCCCGGCCGGGCTGGGTGAAGTACTCGATGTACCGGACGTCGCTGCCCTTGTGCACCTTGGTGTAGTTGCTCCGGGTCGCCTGCACGGTCGGCGAGAGCTGCAGCAGGTTGCGGTTGCCGGGCTCCATCTTGGCCTGCATCAGCACGTGCAGCACGCCGTCGAACTCCTTGACCAGCAGGCCCAGGATGCCCACCTCGGGCTGCTTGATGATCGGCTGGTGCCACTCGCGGAACGGGCCCTCGCCGGTGCTGACGTGCAGGCCCTCCACGGTGAAGAACCGGCCACTGCGGTGCCCGAGGTTGCCGCTGGCCTCGTCGAAGGACCAGCCGTCCAGTTCGGCGAACGGGATCCGGTCCACGCTGAACCGGTGCGCGAGCCGCCGGCCGGCCAGCCAGTCGGCGAAGTCCTCGGTGCGCAGCCCGCTGCCCTGGGCGGCCGCGGCGGACCGGGCGAACCGCGCCTGGTCCGAGGGGTCGTGGCGGGGCCGCAGCAGCGGCGCGGTCATGAGCGCGCCTCCGTGAACTCCTTGATCGAGGCGATCACGTAGTCCAGCATCTCGCTGGTCAGGCCCGGGTAGACGCCGATCCAGAAGGTGTGCTCGGTCACCAGGTCGCTGTTGGCCAGCGTGCCGACCACCCGGTGCGGAGCGTTGAGGTAGGCGGGGTGCCGGGTCAGGTTGCCGGCGAAGAGCCGCCGGGTGCCGATCCGCCGGCCCTCCAGGAAGTCGACCAACTCGGCCCGGCTGTACGGTGCGTCGGGCGCGACGGTGAGCACGAAGCCGAACCAGCTCGGGTCGCTGTTCGGGGTGGGCTCGGGCAGCAGCAGGTGCGGCAGCCCGTCCAGACCCTCGCGCAGCTGGCGCCAGTTGGCCTTGCGCGCGGCCACGAACTCGTCCAGCCGGGCGAGTTGGGTCAGGCCCAGGGCGGCCTGCAGGTCGGTGGACTTCAGGTTGTAACCCACGTGCGAGAAGATGTACTTGTGGTCGTAGCCGGCCGGCAGGGTGCCCATCTGGTAGTCGAACCGCTTGAGGCACTTGTTGTTCTCGCCGGGCTCGCACCAGCAGTCGCGGCCCCAGTCGCGCAGCGACTCGACGATCCGGGCCAGCGCCAGGTTGCTGGTCAGCACGCAGCCGCCCTCGCCCATGGTCAGGTGGTGGGCCGGGTAGAAGCTCACCGTGGTCAGGTCGCCGAACGTGCCGGTGAGCTGGCCCCGGTAGGTCGAGCCGACCGCGTCGCAGTTGTCCTCGATCAGGAACAGCTCGTGCTCCTCAGCGAGTTGGGCGATCTCGGCGACCTCGAAGGGGTTGCCGAGGGCGTGCGCGATGATGATCGCCCGGGTCTTCGGGCCGATCGCCTCGGCCACCCGGGCGGCCGTGGTGTTGTAGGTGGAGAGCTCGATGTCCACGAAGACCGGCACCAGGCCGTTCTGCAGGATCGGGTTGACGGTGGTGGGGAAGCCGGCGGCGACCGTGATCACCTCGTCGCCGGGGCGCAGCCGGCGGTCCTCCAGCAGCTCCGAGGTGAGCGCGGTGGTGGCCAGCAGGTTCGCCGAGGAGCCGGAGTTGGTCAGGTGCGCCTTGCGCTGCTTCATCGCCTTGGCGAACTGCGACTCGAACTTGCGGGAGCTGACCCCGGCGGCGATCCGCATGTCCAGCGCGGCCTCCACCAGGGCCACCCGGTCGTCTTCGGTGAGCACCGCGCCCGACGGCCAGATCTCGGTCACCCCCGGCACGAACTCCTTCTGCGGCTGGGCCTCGTGGTGGTACTTGCGGACCTGGTCCAGCACGAGTTCTTTCTGGGTGTTCATCGCGTCTCCTTCATCGGGACGTGGCGGTCAGACGTGGCGGTCGTCGGGGGCGCCGGCGGCGGCGGTGAGCAGGTCGCGCAGCGACTCGTCCAGTCCGCGGCGCGGGTACCAGCCCAGCAGGCGCCGGGCCTTGGCGATGTCGAGCTGCTGCCGGTCCACATCGGTGCGGGACGGCGGGGGAGCGGCGGTCTCGGCGATCCGCACCTCCAGCCCGCTCGCGCGGACCAGCCGGTCGATCAGCTCCCCCATCGGCAGTGCGGCACCGCCGCCGATGTTGAGCAGGCCGGCGGCCGGGTCCAGCGGGCCGGGGGCGCAGACGGCGAGCACCGCGTCCACCACGTCGCGGACGTCGACGTAGTCGCGCTGCGCGGTCATCGGCGGCAGCTCCCACGTCAGCGGCTCGCCGTCGCCGCGCGCGGCGGCCGCGGCCAGCCGGGCGCCCAGCGCGCCGAGCAGGCTGCCGGGCGGGGTGCCGGGGCCGCAGACGTTGGCGATCCGCAGCACCACGGCCGGCTGGCCGGCCGCGGCCGCCGCCAGCACCGCCTCGGCGCCGGCCAGCTTGGACTTGCCGTACGGGGTGACCGGGGCGGGCGGCTGCTCCTCCGGCGTGCCGGCGCCCGGCGTGCCGGGGCCGTACTCATGCACGCTGCCCAGCTGGACCAGCCGGGCGGCGGGCGCGGCGGCCCGCAGCGCCTCGGCGAGGGTGCGCACGCCGGAGCCGTTGGCCTCCCACATCTCCTGCTCGCTCGCCTGCCAGGCCCGGCCCGCCGCGTTCACCACCAGGTCGGGGGCCGACTCGGCCAGCCGTTCGGCCAGTTCGTCGACTCCCGTGCCGGCCAGGTCGATCCGGATCGGACCGCGGCGGGCGGCCCGGAGCACCTGGACCCCGGCGCCCTCCAGCGCGCGGGCGATCCGGCTGCCCAGGAAGCCCGAGGCCCCCAGCACCAGCGCACGGCGCGCTGCCCCGTTCCCCGCAGGCTCGTTCCCCGCTGCCCCGTTCCCCGCAGCCCCGCTCACCGCTTGCCCGCCGCGTGCTTGACGCCCTTCCACCACTGGGCGTTCTCCCGGTACCAGGCGACGGTGTCCGCCAGCCCCTGCTCGAACGGCACCAGCGGCCGGTACCCCAGCTCGCGCCGGATCTTGCCGTCGTCGATCGAGTAGCGCAGGTCGTGCCCCTTGCGGTCGGCCACCCGGCGGACCTTGGAGCGGTCGGCGCCGGTGAGCCGGAGCAGGTGCTCGGTCATCTCCAGGTTGGTCCGCTCGTTGCCGCCGCCGATGTTGTAGACCTCGCCGGGCCGGCCGCCGTCCAGCACCAGGTGGATCGCCCGGCAGTGGTCGTCCACGTGCAGCCACTCGCGGGCGTTGGAGCCGTCGCCGTAGAGCGGCACCTCCAGCCCGTCCAGCAGGTTGGTGGTGAAGAGCGGAATCAGCTTCTCCGGGTGCTGGTACGGCCCGTAGTTGTTGGAGCAACGGGTGGTCGAGACGTTCAGGCCGTGGGTGCGGACGAAGGAGCGCACCACCATCTCCGCGGCCGCCTTGGAGGCGGCGTACGGGGTGTTGGGCAGCAGCGGCCACTCCTCGGTCCAGGAGCCCTCGGTGATCGAGCCGTAGACCTCGTCGGTGGAGATGTGCACCATCCGCCCGACGCCGCTGCGCAGCACCGCATCCAGCAGCCGCTGGGTGCCGACCACGTTGGCGTGCACGAACTCGCCGGCCGCCGCCAGCGACCGGTCCACGTGCGACTCGGCGGCGAAGTGCACCACCGCGTCCTGGCCGGGCAGCAGCCGGGCCAGCAGGTTCTCGTCGCAGATGTCGCCGGTGACGAACTCCAGCCGGGGGTGGGCGGCCGGCAGGTTCTCCCGGTTGCCCGCGTAGGTCAGCTTGTCCAGCACGGTGACCCGGGCGCCCTCCCAGCCCTGGTAGCCGTCGGCCAGCAGGGTGCGGACGAAGTGCGAGCCGATGAAGCCGGCCCCGCCGGTGACCAGGATGCGCCTCACGCCGCCACCTCCACCCGGGTGTGGTCGCCGACCACCAGGCGGTGCTGGTCGGTCCCGTGGCTGCTCGGCTCGACGGTGGCGCCGCGGCCGATCACCGAGCCGTACAGGCCCTTGACCCGGGAGACCACCGCGCCGTCCAGGGTGATCGAGTAGTCCAGCTGGGTGCCGCTGATCACGCAGTTCCGGCCGACCGAGGTGTGCGGGCCGATGTGGCTGTGCTCCACCAGGGTGCCCGCGCCGATCACCGCCGGGCCCTCGATCCGGGAGCCGACGATCCGCGCGCCGGGCTCCACCACCACCGGGCCGACCAGGGTGCTGTCCGCGTCCACCTCGCCGCGGACGTCCCGGCGCAGCCCGTCCAGCAGCCGGCGGTTGCACTCCAGCACGTCGTCCACCCGGCCGGTGTCCTTCCAGTAGCCCTGGTAGAGGCTGGCCCGGACGTCGGCGCCCTGCTCGACCAGCCACTGGATGGCGTCGGTGATCTCCAACTCGCCGCGCGGGCTGGGCTCGATCGCGTCCACCGCCCGGTGGATCGCGGCGGTGAAGAGGTAGACGCCGATCAGCGCGAGGTCGCTGCGCGGGTCCTGCGGCTTCTCCACCAGCCGCTCCACCCTGCCGTCCGGGGCCACCTCGGCCACGCCGAAGGCGCGCGGGTCCGCCACCTTGTGCACCACCAGCTGGGCGGCCGGGCGGTCGGCGGTGAACTGCCCGGCGATCTCCACCACGCCCTCGGGGAGCATGTTGTCGCCGAGGTACATGATGAAGTCGTCCTCGCCGAGGAACGGCCGGGCGAGGGCGACGCAGTGGGCCAGGCCGAGCGGCTCCTCCTGCGGGACGTAGGTGATCCGCAGGCCGAGGGCGGAGCCGTCGCCCAGCACGGCCTCGATCTGCGGGCCGCGGTCGCCGACGATGACGCCGACCTCGGTCACCCCCAGGTCGCGGATGTTCTCCAGGACGTGGACCAGGACCGGCTTGTTGGCCACCGGGATGAGCTGTTTCGGCATGGAGTAGCTGAACGGTCGCAGGCGGGTGCCAGACCCGCCGGAAAGCACCAGGGCCTTCATGGGGATGTTCCTCTCCGCATGACAGTTGACGGTGTTTCGGCGATGGACGTGTTCCAGCGGTTCGATGTGCTCCAGCGGTTCGGTGTTCGGATGTGCGGTGCGGCCGCGGTCGGCGGGGCGCGGTGCGGTGCGGTGCGGCCGGCCTCAGCGGCGCGCGGACCACTCGGGCAGCAGCCCGGCGGCGATGGTCTCCTTGAGCGAGCGGGCGCCGGCGTCCTTCTCGGACATCAGCGGCGGCTCGGTGAATCCCCAGTCCAGGGCCAGGTCGGGGTCCAGCGGGTCGATGTCGATCTGGGTGCCGGGCAGGTAGGTGCTGGAGAGCACGTAGCAGATGCAGGCGCCCTCGGTCAGGGTGAGGAAGCCGTGCCCGACCCCCTCGGGGACGTAGACGCTGCAGCCCGAGGCGTCGTCCAGCAGGTTGCTCAGGCTCTGCCCGAAGGTCGGCGAGCCCAGCCGCAGGTCGACCAGGAAGTCGCGCAGCGTGCCGCGCACGCAGCTGACGTACTTCGCCTGGCCCGGCGGGATGGTCACGCTGTGGATGCCGCGCAGCGTGTTGCGCCGGGAGACCGAGTGGTTGATCTGGCGCGGCTCGAACGCCTGACCGGTGGCCCGCTCGAACTCGTCGGTTCGGAAGGACTCGTAGAACGAGCCGCGGTCGTCGACCAGCTGGTCGGGGGTGATCAGGTAGCAGCCCGGGATCGCCAGTTCAGTGATCCGCACGGCCGCTCCGTCCTCGGGTGGGCAGGGGGAAGCTGCGCATCTGGGGCTCCTTGGATCGCGCGCTCTGCGGTGACGGGTCGGACCGGGCGTCGGTGCGTGCGCAGCCGAGTCGGCGGTCCGCGGCTCCTCCGGCCGGGAACGGGTAGCGACGTGGCGCTTCCCGCTGAGCTGACGATCTGTCAAGCAACTGGCGGCCAACGGCTATTGGCGGCTCGATAGACGACCGGGGAGGATGTCTCCAGGATCTTCGGGCCGCGTTGCGACCAAAAGGCCAGCAGGCGACGGGGACGTGTCAAGATGTGTCGGTTCCGTGTCCGCTCGATGTCATGGATGGTGACTGATCATCAGTTCTATTGGTTGAAACGGTAGTTGACCTCCAGATCAGCGGGCCGCGCGGCGGCTGAAGCAGGCGTGCACGTCCGCCTCGGTGTAGTAGGTCCGCCCGCCCGAGCTGCGCCGCCGCCAGCGCTGCTCGCTGGCCAGCCGGTAGACGGTGCCGACCGGGGTGTTCCAGAGCAGCGCGATGTCCGCCGCGGTGAGCCAGCGCTGGACCGCCGGCCGGGCCGGGCCGGCCCGCCGCAGCACCCGGCCCAGCTGCGTCCACTGGTCGCCCTGCCAGCGGTGCTCCGGGTCGGCGTCGCACTCGATCGCGGTGAGCCTGCCGGACCCGCCGGCAGGGGCGGTCAGCGTCCCCGGGCAGCCCGGCCGGACGCAGGGGCCGACCGGCAGCCGGCGCCGCCGGTCCGGGCGGGCCACCCGGCTGGCCTCGGCCAGCACCCGCCCCACCTCCTCGCCGGCCTCGCCGGCGGCCGGGTGCGCGGCCAGCCAGTCCAGGTGCCGCAGCAGGAAGCCGACCAGTGGCCGGACCTCGCGCTTCGGCGCCTCCAACTCCCGTTCCGCGGCGACCAGTCCGCTCCAGGAGCCGAGGGTGGCCAGGATCGCCGCCCGGGTGTCGGCGGCGGCGGTGTTGAACCGGATGCCGGGCAGTGGACCGCCGGTCGTCCGCTCCCGCGCCGACCGCGGGGAGCTGCCGAGCAGTTGGGCGCACTCCTCATAGATCCCCGGGAGTGCGGTCAGCGCGCGGAGCAGCCCCTCCCGGCAGTCCGCGCAGAGTCTGGTTCCCGCGCCGGGTGCCGCCTCCTCGCAGCCCACCCCCGCGCAGCGGAGCGGATCCTCGTCCATGGCGCCATCCATCACTGTCCCCCTGCTCGCGATACCACCGCGAGAACACAGTTGACCTGGTCGTGACACGAACACGGCGATACTACAGCGGTACGGCGAACGTCCCCGGGGCGTGCGGAGGCCGGGCCCGTGCCCGCCGCTGCCGGCAAGGGTGCTCGGTATCCGGTCGATCTCCGTTCGGCGTGTCGCGGGGTCGGGGCCAGGATCGGGGTCGGGGTCGGGATCGTCAGCCGGCGGCCGGGTCGAGGGGTTCGCCGGGCAGCGCCCAGTACTCCTCGCGCAGCCGGTCCAGCAGCGGGTGCGCGGCCGGGAAGGCGTGGTCGTCCACGGCGGTGACCGGGCGCACCCCGATCGCCGTGTTGGTGGCGAAGGCGGCCTCGAACCCCTCCAGCCGGTCCAGCCGCACCGGCACCGTGTCGTGGTCCGGGTGCAGCTCGCGCAGCAGCCGCATGGTGACCCCGGCCAGCAGTCGGCCGCAGGGCAGCACCAGCCGCCCGCCGCAGACGAAGCCGATGTTCCAGGTGGCGCCCTCGCTGACCAGGCCGTCCTCGGTGGTGAAGAGCGCGTCGTCCCACCCCTCCCGCTGGACGGCCCGGCGCAGCCGCAGCGCGCCGTACAGGCCGACGTGCTTGGTGCCCGGGTCCTCGCGCTGGTAGCCGACCGAGCGCACCCGCAGCGGCGGCAGCGCGGTCGGCCCGGCCGCCCGGGTGCTGATCAGCAGGTGCGGATCGCCGGTGGCCGCCGGGTGGCCGAGGTCGAAGCCGGGGTCGTAGACCGTCACCCGCACGACCAGCGGCGCGCGCTGCCCGGCCAGCGCCGCGGCGAGCTGACGGCGCACCAGACCGGTGTCCAGCTCGGTGCCGAAGAGCTGCGCGCAGTCCCGGCGCAGCCGCTCCAGGTGGTGGGCCAGGCCGCGGACGGTGCGGCCGTCCTCGGTGCGCATGGTGGTGAAGTGGCCGTAGGGGGTGAGGGCGAGCGCGGCCAGCTGGTCGGCAGCCACCGGGCGGCCGTCGAGGAGCATCATGGGCGCCAGCATTCCACCCCGGGGGCCGGCCGGTGGCGGGTGATCGTTCCCACTCGTCACGCGTTCCGGATCACAGGTCAAGATTTGGCAAACAGGTCAAGCGAGGATGATGGCGGGCGCTACGCTTGACGAGGTTCGCGACGGGTTCGCGGATCGAGATCGTAGGCACCTCGTTCGGTGAGGCGTCTTCACGGACACAGGCCACTGACCCCACGACGTCGAGAGACGCCCAGGGTCAGGACAGATCTTCCCGACCTAAGGGTTGATCCCAAGTGGCTTCCGGCCAGCAGCGCCGGATCACGCCGTGAAGTGCCAAAGCTCTGACGAGTTGGGGTGTACCAGCCTGCCCAAGCGGGCCGGTCCGCTCCTTGCCGTGTCGTCATGCGTGACGGGTCGTCCGCGCGCACCGGCCGGGAGGAGGCGAGAGACATGGATTGCAGTAGTCCGGGCCATAGTTGCCCCTACCCCCGCCTGTCCTCGTACTCCACCGGCACGCGGTGACCACCTTTTCTACGCGCTCCTCCGAGGCGGTGTCAGCCATGCGCTGACGCCGGGTCATCGGGGTGCCCGCACGTAGCACTGATGATTTCCGCGTGCCCCCGAACTCCCCCTGACGCAGAGGGGGCTGAGGGAGGTTCACCATGACCGACACCATCACCACCACGAACGCCGCGCCCGCGGCCGCCGTCCTCGACGACGCGCACATCGGCGACATCCAGGGCGCGCTGGGCACCATCCGGCTCGACGACGACGCGCCCCGCACCGGCCTGTCGGCGAAGCTGAAGACGCTGCTGGCGATCGTCGGCCCCGGCCTGATCGTCATGGTCGGCGACAACGACGCCGGCGCCTTCTCCACCTACGGCCAGGCCGGCCAGAACTACGGCACCCACCTGCTGTGGACGCTGTTGCTGCTGGTGCCGGTGCTGTACGTGAACCAGGAGATGGTGCTGCGCCTCGGCGCGGTCACCGGGGTCGGGCACGCCCGGCTGATCCTGGAGCGGTTCGGCAAGTTCTGGGGCGCGTTCAGCGTCATCGACCTGTTCCTGCTGAACGCGCTGACCCTGGTCACCGAGTTCATCGGGGTCACCCTGGCGGCCGGGTACCTGGGGCTGCCCAAGGTGCTGGCGGTGGTGCTGGCGGCGGCGATCATCGTGTCCTCCGCGTTCACCGGCTCCTTCCAGCGGTTCGAGCGGGTCGCGGTGGCGCTCTGCGCGGGCTCGCTGCTGCTGGTGCCGGTCTACTTCATGGTGCACCCCAGGACCTCGCAGCTGGCGCACGACTTCGTCGTCCCCAACATGCCTGGCGGCACCGGGCAGTTGGCCACGGTGATGCTGCTGATCATCTCGATCGTGGGCACCACGGTGGCGCCCTGGCAGCTCTTCTTCCAGCAGAGCTACGTGATCGACAAGCGGATCACCCCCCGCTTCATGAAGTACGAGAAGGTCGACCTCTGGATCGGCATCGCGATCGTGGTGGCCGGCGCGGCGGCGATGATGGCCTTCACGGCGGCGGCCTTCGCGGGCACCGGCGGGGTCGGCCAGTTCTCCGACGCGGCGGGCGTGGCGCGCGGCCTCGCGGAGCACGGCGGCAAGCTGGTCGGCGTGCTGTACGCGATCGCGCTGCTGGACGCCTCGATCATCGGCGCCTTCGCGGTCTCCCTCTCGACGGCGTACGCGATCGGCGACGTCTTCGGCATCAAGCACTCGCTGCACCGCGGCGTGGGCGGCGCCAAGGGCTTCTACGCGGTCTACGCCGGCGTGGTCTGCACGGCGGCGGCGATCGTGCTGGCGGCCTCCGACCACACCCTGGGCCTGCTGACCCAGGGCGTGCAGGTGCTGGCCGGGGTGCTGCTGCCCTCCGCCTCGGTCTTCCTGCTGCTGCTCTGCAACGACCGCCAGGTGCTGGGCCCGTGGACCAACGGGCCGAAGACCAACGCCTTCACCTCGGCAGTGGTCGGCGTGCTGGTCACCCTCTCGGTGATCCTGACCGCCTCGGTGCTCTTCCCGGACATCTCCTCCGGCGCGATCCTGGACATCATGGCCGGCTGCGGCGTCATCGGCGTCCTCGCCGCCGGCCTCGCCTTCACCCGCCGCCGCACCGCCACCGTCGAGGACCCCATCGACCGCACCGGCCGCGACACCTGGCGGATGCCGCCGCTGGAGACCCTCGCCAAGCCGGTGATGTCCACCGGCCGCAAGATCGGCATGGGCGCGCTGCGGACGTACCTGCTGATCGCGATGGTGCTGGTCGTGATCAAGCTGGTGGAGACGGCGCTGGGGCACTGACCGGGCGTTCGACCGGATGGCGCCCACCCTGGACGGGTGGGTGCCATCAGCCGTTCGGGGGACAGGCGGGCGGATGGGACGGAACTCTCGCCGCCCGGGGCCAGCGTGCGAGAAGCTGTGGCTCTACACAGGGCGGGGCCTGAGGGTGGAGACCTGCCGAACCGGCCGTGCTCGTGCGGACATCGTCCTGGCTCCGGACGGGAGTTTCGCGGGACAGGGCGAGTGGGCAGATGCCGCGCCGGTACTGATGGTGGTCGAGGTCACTTCCTACGACTCGGACACCGACGCCCGGGACAGGCGCGAGAAGGTCAGTGCCTACGCCGAGACCTCGATCCCCGTCTACCTCCTGATCGACCGGGAGCGGTGTGAAGTTCTCGTGTACAGCGCGCCGAGCAACGGTGTTGACGGGGACCTGATCCGCCGGCCGTTCGGCAAGGACGTCGAGATTCCGGCACCCGTATCGGTGGTGCTGGATACCGAGCACACGAAGAACTGGGTGCGGTGACACCTCGTCGTGCCGGCCTGTCCAAGATCTGAATAATCAGCTCAGCGCTCCGCGGTCACCGGTTAGCGTGGAAACCCCGGTCACCCGCATGTGGCGCCACGCGCCGGCAAGGAGCCTGCCATGAGTCCGACCGTCGTGCCCGCGCTCGCTCGGATACCCGGATCTAAGAGCATCACCAACCGGGCGTTGCTGCTGGCCGCCGCGGCGGCGGGGGAGACCCTGCTGGGGGCGCCGCTGGTGAGTGATGACACGGTGGCGTTCCGGGACGGGCTGCGGGAGCTCGGGGTGGAGGTCGTCGAACGGGACGGCGGCTGGCTGGTGCGCGGCCTCGGGCGCGGGCCGCAGGGCCGGGGCAAAGTCTGGTGCGCGGACGCGGGGACGGCCGGGCGGTTCCTGCCCGTCTTCGCTGCGGCCGGGGCGGGCGAGTTCGGGTTCGACGGGTCCGAGCAGTTGCGGGTGCGGCCGCTGGGCCCGCTGGTGAAGGCGCTGGAGGCGCTGGGCGCCGAGGTGCTGGCGGGCGAGGGCGGGGGGCTGCCGCTGCGGGTGCGGTCGACCGGGCTGCGCGGGGGTGAGCTGGTGCTGGAGTCGGGGACCAGCAGCCAGTACCTGACCGGCATCCTGCTCTCCGCCCCGCTGATGGAGCGTCCGCTGACGGTGCGTGCGCCCGGGCTGGTCTCCAAGCCCTACATCGACATGACGCTGGCGATGATGCGGCACTTCGGCGCCGCCCCGGCGGTCGGGCCCGACGGGCGTATCCAGGTGCCGGCCGGCGGGTACCGGGCCCGCGACCTGCGGATCGAGCCGGATGCCTCGACCGCCTCCTACGTCTTCGCCGGCGCCGCCGTGACCGGCCGCAGCGTCACCGTGCGCGACCTGGGCAGCGGCAGCCTGCAGGGCGACCTGCGGTTCGCCGAGGTGCTGCGGCTGACCGGCGCCAAGGTGGAGATCGGCCCGGACGCCACCACCGTGACCGGCACCGGCCAGCTGCGCGGCGGCTTCGAGGTGGACATGGGCGACATCTCCGACACCTTCATGACCCTGGCCGCCATCGCCCCGTTGGCCGACGCGCCGATCACCATCACCGGCATCGGCCACGCCCGGCTCAAGGAGTCGGACCGGATCGCCGCGATGGCCGACAACCTGCGCGCCCTGGGCGCCGAGGTCGCCGACGGGCCCGACTGGATCACCATCACCCCCGGCCCGTTGCACCCCGCCGAGATCGCCTGCCACCGGGACCACCGGATCGCGATGTCCTTCTCGGTGCTCGGGCTGCGCTCGGCCGGGATCACGCTGGACGACCCGGATTGCGTCAGCAAGACCTTCCCGGAGTTCCACCAGGAGTTCGCGCGTCTGTTCGGCTGAGCAACCGCCAGTCGAAGGGCATGAGTTCCCGCTCCCACACGGCGGAGGCGGCCAGCTCCGCGGCCGCCTCCGGGGTGCGGAGCAGGCAGCGGTGGCGCAGCAGGTCGCGGCGCTCGGCGGGGGTGAGCAGGCGCTCCTCGGGGCTGAGGTTGTGCGGGTGGTCGGGGTGCAGCTCGGGGTCACCGTCGATCGGGCGGTCGCCCGCCACGTTGAGGCGGTCGCCGTCCCCGTCGCGGTAGTCCAGCCGGAAGTCGGTGCGCCACTGGGAGTTGGAGCCCCAGCCCTGGGACAGGTCGACGGTCGGGCGGTGCGGGCGGTGGAACGTCCAGAAGAGCGGCGAGCGGTCGGCGACGCCGCGCTGCGCGTGGTCGGCGCCGGCCCGGACGCGGACACCGGCGCGGGCGAAGAGGAGCCGGCCCAGCATCAGGCCGTGCCAGGCGAGTCCGGTGACCCGGATCGGCGCCTGCGGGTCGTCGGCCTGGTCGACCTCGGTGATCTCGTGCAGGAAGGGGTCGAAGACGGCGGCGTCGTCGAAGGGCGTCATGCCGAGGGCGGTGAAGAGCGGCAGGCGCCACGGCTGGTCTAGGAAGCGGTCGTTGACCCGGCTGAGGGCGTAGAGCTCGCGGAGCAGGTCCTGCCCGTCGGAGTCCGTCCACCAGGGGTGGTCGGTCTGCGCGGCCCTGGCCAGCCGGTCCGGGTAGTTGCCGGTCCGGGCCCGGGTGAGCCAGGGCAGGGCGATCTCCTGGTAGGGCTGCTCGCCCTCGTACTCGGTCAGCGATTCGTACAGCTCCCGTGCGTTCACCCCGTGCGCCATGGCAGCAGCGTAGGGGGCTACGACTGGCGGATGTGCTCGTCGACTTGGGCGCGGTTGTACCCGCGCCGCACCAGGTCGAAGGTGGGGATCGGACCGCGCTGCTCCTTGGGCGTCGCCAGGTAGCGGGCGACCTGGTCGGGGTCGTAGCCGCGCCGCGCAATCTCGAAGTAGTGCAGCCGCTCCTCTCCGGGCGGTGGCTGCTGCTGGCCGGCCTCGTTCCCGAGCAGTGAGAAGCCGCACTCTCCGCAGAACGTGTCGAGAGGGTCTAGGGCGGAGCTACAGGACTCACAGCGGGCCGGTTCATGGGTTCGGAGGCGCACCGTTTCGACGGCGGCCTGCGCACGGGCCTGCCCAAGGAGGTGCTCGGCTTCCGCACGCGCCCGTTGAAGGATGTGGTCGGCCTCTTCGTTCGCATTGGCCCTGGCCGCTGCGATCAGCGTGGCGCCGTGTTCGACAGCCGCCTTGCGAATCCTCGCAGCTTCGGCCTCAGCACGCGTCAGCACCGCCGCTGCCTCTGTCCGCGCGTCCCGCAGGACCGTAGCGACCGGGACCGCGGGAGCGGAGCCGGAGGAACGAAGCCGCTCCACCGCCGCAGCGGACACGACTTTGCTGTCGTCGTCGGCGAGGCGCCGTACCTCTTCCTGGACGACCCCGCGCACCGCCTCGTTCCCGACACGGTGCAGGTGGGCCAGCCCGTCGAGCGCGCCGAGCCGGTCCTTGGCGATCGGGCTCGCGATGGCGTTGCGCAGGTGCACCGGGAGCGTCCAGTTGATGTTCCTGGCGATGACGGTGCGGCCCTCGACGTTGTCCTGCTTCTTGGGCCGCTGCTGCGGCCGCTCCTCCACGACGCGGTCGTGCACGTAGCTGTAGAGCTCGTCGAGGGTGATGTCACCGTCGCCGTCGAGGTCGGCACTGCCGTCGCGCAGCCCCGCCACCAGGTAGCGCGTGAACACGGACTGCACCGCCTCGCCGTGTGCCTGGCCGCCCTCGAACGAGTACTGGGTGGAGTCCGATGCCGTCAGCACGGTGCGGCCCCGGCCCTGGAACCGCTCCAGGGTGTGGACGGCCGTGTCCGCCTTGGCGAGGTGGCCGGCCGGGAACGCCCCGCTGTAGCAGCAGTCCAGGATGAGCACCTTCTGCCGGGAGGAGCAGCCCTCCATCGCCCGGTCGATCTGTTCGGCGGACAGCCCGGTGAACAGCAGGCTGTCCCGGCGGGTGTTGGTCATCGCCAGGTACAGCCGGCCGTCGTCGTCCTTGAGGCCGTGGCCCGTGAAGTACAGCAGGGTCAGGTCGTCCCGGCGGCGCTCGCGGTAGAAGTCGCCGATCGCCTCGCCGACCTGCTGGAGGGGCTTGTTGACCAGCGTCGTGACGTCGAAGCCGGCGATTTCCGGGTCCCGCAGCACGGTGGCGAGCGCCTCGGCATCGTGGGCCGGGGCGGCGAGTTGGCGCAGCCCGGCGTCCTGGTAGTCGTAGGTGGCGATCAGAAGCGCCGATCTGCGGCCCACGGTCAGCTGCCGTCGTGGCGGCGGATGTACGCCTGGATCAGCTCGCGCTGCTCGGTGGCTGAGGCGTGCTCCAGCTCGATCGTGTCACCGTCGATGGTCACGGAGATGCGGTGCCGGGAGGAGGAGCTGCCGAGCCAGTCGCGCAGAACGTCGATGAGGGCGGTGAAGACGCCGCCGGACGCGCTCAGAGCCACGACGATCGCCCCCAGGGTGACGGGATCGGTGCCCTTGGCGCCGTCGGGAGCAGGGCCGGTGGGCGAGAAGTCGGCGGAGTCGACGTCCAACTCGGCTATCTCGGAGCGGAGTCGGCGGGCGAGGCGGTCCTGGGTCTCCGGATCCAGCTCAGGGTCGAGATCCAGGCGGAGTAGCACGCTCGTGGTGCTGTTCGCCGGCTCGCCGTCATGCATGTGTCCCCCCAGGGCAGAGTGCTGAAGCAGTGTCACCAGTGTGACGGCATCAGGCCCGGATTGTGGTGGCGGTGGCGAAGAAGGCGGTCCAGGCGGCTTGGTGGGCAGTGATCCGAGATCAGTGATCGGGCCGCGGCCTCGAACTCCTCGCCCCCGCCGAGGCCTGGGGCGCCGAGCATCGCTCCTGCGGCATCGGCAAGACGGTCTGGTGCACCCTGAAGGCCGCGACCGCCATCCGCTGACAAAACGTACGTGCGCGGGCGATCGCATCGGGGCAGGATGGCAGCCCGGGGAGAGCGAGGGCGTGTGGACGAGGTAGCACGGTTCCGGCAGGCGCTGATCGAGTGGGCGGCCGGCGGCGCGGAGGCGGAACAGGCCGCGGCGCGGGCGCGCGGAACGGCGGCCGCGGTGCGCACGGTGGTCCTCGTCGAGGGCGCCAGCGACCAGGTCGCCGTCGAGACCCTCGCCGCCCGCAGCGGGCGCGATCTCGCTGCCGAAGGCGTCGCCGTCGTTCCGCTCGGCGGGGCGATGAGCATCGGCCGGTTCCTGGACTGCTGCGGGCCGCCCGGGCTCGACCTCCCGCTGGCCGGGCTCTGCGACATCGGGGAGGAGCGGCACTTCCGGCGGCATCTGGAGCGGGTCGGCCTGGCGGCGCCCGGCTTCCAGGTCTGCCGGGCCGACCTGGAGGACGAGCTGATCCGTGCGCTCGGCACCGACACCGTCCAGCAAGTGATCGAGGAGCAGGGAGAGTTGCGCGGCTTCCGGGTCTTCCAGGGGCAGCCCGCGCAGCGCGAACGGCCCGTCGAGCACCAGTTGCGCCGCTTCCTGGGCACGCACAGCGGACGCAAGGCGCAGTACGCGCAGGCGCTGGTGGCGCGCCTCGATCCGGCCGGCGTTCCCCGTCCGCTCGACTTCCTGCTGGCACACCTCTGAGGGGGACTGACCCGTGCACCTGCTGTCCGTCAACATCGGTCGCCCGCAGCCGAATCCATGGAAGCAACTGCCCATGACGGGCATCGACAAGCAGCCCGTCGCCTACCCGGTCGCCGTCGCCGCGCCCGGACCGAAGGGCACCGGCGCGGTCGGCCTGGCCGGGGACCGGGTGGGCGACGTGAGGAACCACGGCGGCGACGACCAGGCCGTCTACGCCTGTGCCCGTGAGGATCTGGACGACTGGGAGGGGGAGTTCGGCAGGCCACTGCCCAACGGCTCCTTCGGCGAGAACCTGACCACCGCCGGCCTGGACGTCAACGGCGCGCTGATCGGCGAGCGTTGGCGGATCGGCTCGACGGTGGTGCTGGAGGTGTCCTGCCCGCGAATCCCCTGCTCGACCTTCCAGGGCCGGCTGGACCGCGCGGGCTGGATCAAGCGTTTCACCGAGGCCGCCCGCCCCGGCGCGTACCTGCGGGTGATCGTCCCCGGGGAGATCCGTGCGGGCGACGGCATCGAGATCCTGTCGCGGCCGGACCACCAGGTCACCGTGGAGCGCACGTTCCGCGCGCTCACTCTCGAACCCGGGCTGTTGCCAGGCCTGTTGGCGGCCGACGCGCTGCCGGCGGAGATCACGGACATGGCGCGCCGGCGGACAGGCTTCGGCGGTTAGCCGGAGACCTCGTCCGGCTTGCCGTGCAGCACGTCGCGGGCCTGGTCGGCGGCGCGGGCCATGGACTCGGAGACGAAGTCGAGGAAGCGGGAGACGTTCTCCATCCGGGTGCCGGCCGGGGTGCCGGGGCCGAGCACGCCGACGCCCTGGAGGGTGATCTCCACCAGCTGGGCGGTGGCCCGGGCGCTGGCCATCATCGACTGGTACCAGATGTCGTCGTCGGCGATGTAGCGCTCGCGGCGCCGCTCGTCGCGCTCGCGGCGGACCATGCCCTGGGCCTCCAGGAAGCTGATCGCCTTGGAGACCGAGGCCGGGCTGACCTGGAGGCGCCGGACCAGCTCGGCGGCGGTCAGGCTGCCCTCGTCGGTGGTGTAGATGCAGGCCAGCACCCGGGACATCATCTTCGGCATGCCGGACTGCATCAGGACGGTGGTGAACACCTCCTCGTAGGCGCGCACCGCCTCCGGGTCGCGGCCGTGCGGCTGGGCGGGCGCGCCGGGGGCCGGGGCGGCGGGGTGGCGGCGGCGCTGGGCGCGGTGGCCGGTGGCGCGCTGGGCCAGGTCGGCGCGGTAGGCGGCGGGGCCACCGTTGCGCAGCACCTCGCGGGTCACGGTGGAGGTCGGGCGCTCCAGGCGGCGGGCGATCTCGGCGTAGGCGAGGCCGTCGGCCAGCCCGAGGGCGATCTGCTGGCGCTCCTGCTGGGTGAGCCTGCCGCCGGGCATCGCGGCCTCCTTCGTGGTCCGGGTGCCGTCAGCATAGCGTTCGGCGACAGACCATTGCAACGATCTCGCTCGGCCGACGTTGCATTCCTCGCAGATCCATTGCAATGAAATTCCTGCTTTGACCTGTAATAACAAGGATCGAGCGCAACGCATGTATTGCCGAGATTGGAAATGCAACGTAGCTTTTCTCGTGTCGGAAACAGCGGGCAGGCGCTCCGCGCGACACGGACGAAACGCGGGGGAACCCACCATGAGCAGCAACGCCACCACCTCCTCCTGGACCGGCCTGGTCGCCGTCGAGGACACCGCGCTGGCGGTCACCGACACCGGCGGCAGCGGGCCGGCCGTGGTCTACCTGAACGGCTCCTACGCGGACCAGTCGCACTGGCGGCGGGTGGTCGCCGACCTGGGCGGCGGGTTCCGGCACATCACCTTCGACGAGCGGGCCCGCGGCAAGTCCCGGCCCTCGGGCGACTACTCCTTCGCTGCCTGCCTGCGCGACCTGGACGCCGTGCTCACGGCGCGCGGTGTCGAGCGGCCGGTCCTGGTCGGCTGGTCCTACGGCGCGCTGATCGCCGCGCACTGGGCGGCCCGCCACCCGGAGCGCACCGGCGCGGTGGTCCCGGTGGACGGCGCGATGCCGACCGACCCGATCGACGAGGCCACCCGGGCCCGGGTCCGCACGCTCTTCCGCCGGCTCAGCCCGATTTTCCCGATCGGCCGCCGGCTCGGCCTGGCCGCCCGGATGAGCGCGGCGCAGCACGCCGAGATCAACCTCGAACTGATCGACCTCTGCGAGCCGGCCGCGCTGGGGCCGGTGATCGACGGCATCGAGGCGCCCACCCGCTACGTCCTCGGCACCGGCGGCAGCCTCGGCGCCGACGAGAAGACCATCGAGAAGCTGCGCGCCGACCTCCTGCCGATGATCGCCGGGAAGCCGAACATCCGGGTGCACGCCAAGGTCGCCGGCAGCCACACGAAGATCCTGCGGAAGAACTCGCCGGCCGTCGCCGACGCCGTCCGGGCGCTGGCCGGGGAGCTGCGGCCCGACGGGTGAGCGGGGTTGTCGCACCCCTGCCGTACCGTTCGGCCCATGCGAGCCGATGCGACGTTCAGTGTCCTGTCCTTCACCCCCACCGACCTGGCGCCGGAGCCGGCGGTGAGCACGGGACTGCCGGTCGGGATCTCCCGGATGGAGAAGCGGTTCGAGGGCGGGCTGAGCGGGCGGTCGGCGACGCTCTTCACCGCGGCCTTCGACCATGCGGCCGGCACCGGCACCTACCTGGCGATGGAGTCCTTCGAGGGCGAGCTGGGCGGGCGGCGCGGGGCCTTCAACTTCGTGCACTCGGCGAGCACCACCGGCACGGACCGCAGCGCCGAGTTCTTCGCGATCGTGCCGGGCAGCGGGGCCGGGGAGCTGGCGGGGATCGCCGGCACCGGCGGGCTGACGGTGGAGGCGGACGGCACGCACCGGATCTGGCTGGACTACGAACTCGGCTGAGCCGGGCGAGAACGCGGGCGAAGGCTCGGTGGGAGTGCGGTGCGCTCCCGCCGAGCCTTTCTGCTCGGTGGAGTTGGGGGTGCGGTGGTCGGGTCCTGTGGCCCGGGTCACCTGGTGGGGGAGGGCCTGTGGGCGCGGTCACCGTGGGGATGAGAGCGGCCTGAGCGGCGGTGCCCGCGCGTGTCCGCGCGGCTGCACGGTGTCGACCTGTGCGGGGCTTCACATCGACAGGGCGTGCCGCGGGCGTCGCCGAGCGTCGAATTCGGCGGGGGAAATGTCCGATCTACGCGCATAGAATCCCCTCCCGACCACCCCCGTACCCGCGGAAACCAGCCGCTGACCTGCGCGGATCCGCGGAGGGTTGATCCGGCCGCGGCGGGTTCGTAGCTTCGTTGTTGTCGGAGCAACGAGCTCCACCCGGGATTCACCCCCCCGGCGGCGCAGCCCGCGTCCGCCAGGTGAGCCGGGAAACCGCGCAGTACGCCGGACATCGGCGTGCGAGGCGCTTCCTTCCCCGCGAGGGCAATCGCGATTCGGTGTCGGCCACCGCCATGGCCGGGCTTCGCCGTGCGCTGCTCTCTCCCGGGTATCTCGAAAGGCGTTCCATGAACTTCCGTACCAAGCCCGCGACCACCACCTCCGCCGACCAGACCACCGGTCGCCGCCGCGCCCGCACCGCCGTGCTCCTCGGCGCGGTCGCCGCGCTCCCGCTGGTCGGCGTGGTCGCCGCCAACTCGGCCTCCGCCGCCACCGCCTCCACCTGGGACAAGGTCGCCCAGTGCGAGAGCACCGGCAACTGGTCGATCAACACCGGCAACGGCTTCTACGGCGGTCTGCAGTTCACCCCGTCCACCTGGGCGGCTTACGGCGGCACCGCGTACGCGTCCAGCGCCGACCAGGCCACCAAGGACCAGCAGATCGCGATCGCCGAGAAGGTGCTCGCCGACCAGGGCCCCGGCGCCTGGCCCGTCTGCTCGGTGCAGGCCGGTCTGACCGCGGGCGGCGCGGCCGCTTCGGTGGACACCTCCTCCTCCAGCGCCGGCACCACCGCTGCCGCGCAGACCCAGCAGACCCAGACCCAGACCCAGACCCCGACCCAGGCCCCGGCGCAGACCCAGGACACCACCCCGTCCGCCCCGGTCCAGCAGTCCGCCCCGCAGCAGTCCGCCGGCTCCGGCCAGGGCGGCCACCACCACCGCCACGGCGGCGGCAACCAGGGCGGCTCCGGCTACACCGTGAAGGCCGGCGACACGCTGAGCAGCATCGCCGCCGCGCACGGCACCGACTGGGCCAGCCTGTACCAGAAGAACGCCCAGGCGATCGGCGCCAACGCCGACGTGATCTACCCGGGTCAGACCATCACCCTCTGACGCTCCGTCGCCTTCCTGCACGACGACGAAGTGTCGAAACGCCCGAGCGGGGCGCCGATGTCCGCGGCGCCCCGCTCGGGCGTTTCCGCCTGCGCGGACAGGGCGTCAGAGCGCCGGCGCCGCCGGCCGGGCCGCGCGGGCGGCCCAGCGGCCGTCCTCCCGGGTGATCCGCACCGGGTGGTCGAAGCAGGCGCTGATCAGCTCGGTGGTCACCACCTCGTCCACCGGCCCCCGGCCGACGCACTCGCCGTCGCGCAGCAGCAGCGCGTGCGAGGTGGAGCTGGGCAGCTCCTCCAGGTGGTGGGTGACCAGCACGCTGGCCAGCTCCGGGTGCAGCCGGCGCAGTTCGTCCAGGCTGCTGAGCAGTTGCTCGCGGGCGGTCAGGTCCAGCCCGGTGGCCGGCTCGTCGAGCAGCAGCAGCCGGGGCAGCGGCATCAGGGCGCGGGCGATCAGGGTCCGGCCGCGCTCGCCCTGGGAGAGCGTGGTCCAGGCGGCCCCGGCCCGCCTGGCCATGCCCAGGGTGCCGATCAGCGTCTCGGCGTGCTCCAACTGCTCCGGGGTGGGCTTGCGGTTCAGGTCCGGCTCGATGCTGCCGGTCACGCCGGTGAGCACCACCTCCCGCACCGTCAGCGGCGAGTGCAGCGGGTGCCGGGGGTTGACGTGGCCCAGGTGCGCCCGCAGGTCGCGGACGTCCACCCGGCCGAGCTGCGCGCCGAGCACCCGCACGGTGCCGCGGGTGGGGTGTGAGACGGCGCCGAGCAGCGCCAGCAGGGTGCTCTTGCCCGCGCCGTTGGCCCCGAGCACCGCCCAGTGCTCGCCGGGCCCGATGCTGAGCGAGATGTCCCGCAGCAGGTACCGCCCGTCCCGCACCACATCGACCGCCTCGGCCCGCAGGACCGGTTCGACTGCGTTCACGGGGTGCCTCCAGTGGGATTGATCACGACTGGGCAGGCTGGCACGCTAACACCCGCTCGGAACGGCTCCCGGCGCCGTTCCACAGGGTGGACTGCGCCCGTTCGGAGTACGCCGCTACTCTCGCTGGTGCCCCGCTCGATCCGACGGTCGACGGGCCGGCCCGGGGGACCCGCTCCCGGCGGGCCGGACCGGGGGCGGCGAGGCAGTGAGGAGCTGGACCAGGTGATCGGACGAGCGCTGAACGACCGCTATGAACTGGTCGGCACCCTCGGGGTCGGCGGCATGGCCACCGTCTACCACGGGGTGGACCGGGTGCTCGGCCGTCCCGTCGCGGTCAAGATCCTCAACGGCGGCCTGGCCGAGGACCCGCGGTTCGCCGAGCGGTTCGGCCGCGAGGCGCAGCACGCGGCGATGCTGGTGCACCCGCGGATCGCCATGGTCTTCGACTCCGGCATGGACCAGGGCTCGCCATACATCGTGATGGAGCTGATCCGCGGGCGTTCGCTGGGCTCGATGCTGGCCGAGGGCGGTCCGCTGCCGCTGGAGCGCGCGGTGGGCATCGCGGCCGCGGTCTGCGAGGCGCTGGAGGTGGCGCACGCGGCCGGGCTGGTGCACCGGGACATCAAGCCCGGCAATGTGATGATCACCGACGACGGCGGCGTGAAGGTGGTGGACTTCGGCATCGCCCGGGCCTCGGCCGGCGGCGGCCAGCAGCTCACCCAGACCGCCACCGTGCTCGGCACCGCCGCCTACCTCTCGCCGGAGCAGGCCACCGCGGGCGAGGTGGACGGCCGGGCCGACCTCTACGCGCTGGGCTGCGTGCTGGTGGAGATGCTGACCGGCGAGCCGCCGTTTACCGCCGACACGCCGGTGGCGATCGCGTTCAAGCAGGTCACCGAGGAGGCCGCGCCGGTCAGCCTGCACCGGCCCGAGGTGCCGACGGCGCTGGACGTCGCGGTGGCCCGGCTGCTCGCCAAGCGCCCGGACGACCGGCCGGCCTCGGCGGCCGCGGCCCGGGCCGAGCTGCTGGCGGCCGTGCCGGTGGCCGGCACCGTGGACCGCACCTCGGAGCTGCTGGCGATGGCCGCGCCGGACGGCGACCGGACCACCGTGCTGCCGCCGACCACCGCGCCCACCTCGCTGCTGGCCGCGCTGCCGCAGGAGCCCGCCGACCGGCCGGCCCAGGCCAGCCGCAAGCGGACCATGGCGCTGCTGTTCGGGGGCGCCGGGGTCTCGGTGGTGGCGCTGCTGGGCATCCTGGCCTTCGTCAACACCTCCTCGCCGGGCGGGAACGGGCACCGGAGCGGCACCCAGTCCGCCCCGGCGGCCCAGCCGGCCACCGGGCCGACCGCGCTGACCGCCACCGCCGTCCCGTCGCAGGCCGCCGGCGCCCCCGCCAGCCCGTCGCCGAGCGCGCCGAAGCAGACCCCCGGCAGCCCGGCGGCGGCGATCGCCGCGCTGCGCGCCGAGATCCAGGGCACCTCGATGCCGAAGGACCGTCAGGTCCCGCTGGTGAAGACCCTGGACACCGCCCTCGCCGCGCTCGGCCAGCAGCAGCCGGACGCCGCGGTGCAGGCCCTGAAGGGGGCCCAGCGCCAGGTCCGCGACCTGGCCAAGAAGCACACCGTCGACCCCCAGCTGTCCGGCTCCTGGCAGCGCCAGCTCGGCTCGGTCATCGGCTCGCTGAGCGCGGACGGCGGCGCGCCGGACAACAACGGGGACAACGGCAACTGAGCCCGCCCCCGTCCTGACATGTCGTCAGCAGACGGCAGAATGGCCGCACGGCACGGCTGGACGGGGAGGAACGACGCGATGGCCACGGTCGAGCAGGTCAGGGCGGCGGCGCTGCGGCTGCCGCGCACCGAGGAGCACCTGGTGCGCGACCGGGTGAAGTTCCGGGTCGGACGGATCGTCTACCTGGCGCTCTCCCGGGACGAGCAGACCCTGGGCTTCGCCTTCCCGCGCGAGGAGCGGGCGGCCCTGCTGGCCGCCGAGCCGGACCGCTACCTGCCGCCGGAGCCCGCCGACGAGCGGTACAACTGGCTCCGGCTGCGGCTCGCCGCGGTGGACGGCGCGGAGCTGGCCGAGATCATCGAGGACGCCTGGCGGATGGTGGTGCCGAAGAAGGTGGCTGCCGCCGTCGGCCTGCCGCCCGGCCCGGACCTGGCCGAACTGCGGGAGGCGGCCCGGGTCTTCGCCGGCTACGGCCCGGACCGGGGCTGGGCGCGCTGGGCCGCCGAGACGGCGCCGGCCGCCGACCTGGCCGACCCGGAGCACCGGGCCGCGCTGCACCGCTGGCTCAACGCCTGGGGCTGCCGCATCCGCTACCCGCGCCCGGGCGAGCCGGACCTGCTGGCGGACGGGCTGGCCGCCTGGTGGTCCCGGCACGGCGCCGGGCTGCCGGATCCGGCGGGCGACACCCTGGCCGGGCTGACCGACCGGCAGATCGAGGCGCTGGCCGCGGCCTACGGGGAACTGCACGCGCTGCCGGTCGGCCCGACCCGCACGCTCGGCCCGACCGCCGCCGCCAAGGCGCTGTACGCGCTGCGCCCGGCGGCCGTGATGCCCTGGGACGCGGCGATCGCCAAGCGGCTGCACGGCTCCCGGGACACCGCCGCCTTCGCCCGCCACCTGCGCTGCGGCCGGGCCTGGGCCCGGGCGGTGCTGGCGGAGTCCGGCCTGCCGGAGGCGGAGCTGCCGGCCGCGCTCGGGCGGCCGGGGGTGCCGCTGGCCAAGGTGCTGGACGACCACCTCTACGTGTCGATCACCGCGGCGGGCTGACGTCCCGGCGGCCGCCGGGGGTTACTGCCGGTGCCCGCAGCCCGGGCAGAAGGCGGCGCCGGCCGGCACCTCGCCACCGCAGGAGGTGCAGTGCGCCGCGTGCGCCAGCCGGTATCCACAGCCTGTGCAGAACGCGCCGCCGTGCGTCTCGGCAGCGCACTGCGGGCAGACCAGCTGCCGCTCGGCGGCCACGTCGTAGCCCGAGCCGGCCTGCTGGCCGGCCGCGTAGGCGCGCTCGGTGACCTGGTCGTTGAGGCCGCGCTGGCGGGCCGCCTCGGCCTCGGCGGCGGTGTCGGGGGCGCAGCCCAGGCAGAGGCCCTTGGCGGTGTTCCAGCACTTGTCGCAGACGTGGTGGGTGCACCGGGCGCAGCGGTGGAAGTGCTGCTGGGAGGTGGTGATGGCGCGCTGGAAGGCGGCGTCGTGGGCGTTGCCGTAGCCCGCGCCGGCCAGGCCGTCGGCGGCGTTGCTGATGGTGCTGGCGTTGCCGCCGAAGAGGTTGTAGGCGGCGCCGATGCCCTTGTTGATCCAGCCCGCCGCCCGCCCGGTGGTGAAGGCCTCGAACGGGGAGCGCCAGGTGTCCCAGCAGCGCTGGCAGTTGAACTCGAACTGGAATCCGGCGCCGGTTCCGTGCTGCTCGCTCAGGTCCCGGTAGTTGTTGTTGAACGAGATCTCGCTGCTCATCGGGTTGCCCCCCAGGTGGTGGTGTGGTCCGTCGCCCAGCGCCTACGACGCGCCGCGCCCCTGGGTGGTTCTACCGATAATCAGCCGGTATCGCCAGTCCCTGTGAGCGCTGACACCTCATCAGCTCCACCGGAGCTTCCCGGTTCGTCCAGGAACTCCACCACCGCCAGCACGACCAGCAGCACCACCGCCATCCAGATCAGCACCAGCCCGGTCGGATAGCTCCAGGTCAGCAGCACCACCACGGTGACCAGCACCGCGCCCCAGTCCAGCCAGGGCTTGAACCGGTGGACGAACCGGCCGACCGGGCCCAGCCGCAGGCCGATCCGCTGGGCGGTCTCCCGGACCGCCCCGATCCCGGCCCGCCAGAGCGCCCGCACCGAGCCGGCCCGCCGGCCCGGTCCGCTCAGCCAGGCGCCGAGCGCCACCAGCAGGCCCAGCACCACCACCAGCCGCACGCCCGCGTGCAGGTAGCGGACCAGCGCGTCGTAGACCGCGCCGGCCGCCGGCTGGCTGACGTCGGCCGGCAGCCGGTCCAGGTAGAGCGCCCGGAAGACGTCCAGTCCGATCCCGAGCAGCAGCGCCCCGGCCGCCATCGCGAGCGCCGTGGTCACCACCGCCCGCCGCCGCCGGGCGGCCGCCAGCACCCCGCCGACCGCCAGCAGCACCGTCACCACCGGCAGCCAGAACCCGGCGATCTGCAGCAGCCGCAGCAGGGTGCGGACCTTGCCGATGTCCGGCGACTCCACCAGCACGTACTGGGTGTGCACGGTCGGGATCCGCGCCGCCACGCCGAGGCCGGCGCCGACCAGTTGCTGCTTGACCTGGTCGATCACCGGCGCCAGGTCGAGGGTGACGGTGTTCCCGCTCACCTGCACGGCGCCGCCGCCCTGCCCGGTCAGCGCCCGGTCCAGGGTGGTGTGGGCGTTGCGGTTCACCTCGGTCCACAGGGTGGCGAAGCCGTCGCTGGCCACCACCTTGGCCACCTGGTCGTGGACGAAGCCGGAGATCGCGGTGGTCGCCGCGCCGCCCAGCGCGTTCAGCAGCTGGTTGATCAGCGGGCGGTCGGCGGGGGCCAACTGGTTGACCAGCGAGTCGACCGGGAGGTACTGGACCAGTTGGTCGGTCACCCGGTCGGTGATCGCCGCCTGCACGGCGGGGTCCCGGGCCAGCGGGGCGACGGTGGCCACGTACCGGTCGGTGTCGGTCAGCTGCGACCTGGTCCAGGCGGCGACCACCGAGACCGGGGTCAGCACGGCGGCCAGCGTGATCAGCAGGGCGGAGAGCAGGGCGAGCAGTGGGCGGCCCGGGCCGCGGCGGCGGCCGCCGTGCTCCAGCTCGGCGACCCGCCCGCGCAGGTGGGCGAGTTCGTCGTCGGGTTCGCCGGGGGCGGGACTGGTCGGATCGCTGGCCATTCCCCAAGGAGATACCAGGACAAAACGGACGGCCAGTCGACGCGTCCGACTGTGCCCGGGAACGCCGGAGCCCCTGACCCGCCGTCGTCCGACGGCGGGTCAGGGGCTCCGGGCCGCGCTGCGTTCCCTAGGGTGCTCAGGCGGTGGTGTTGTTCTTGACCGCGTCCTCGGCCTTGGTGACGTTGACCGACTCCACAGCGGGACGCTGCTCGGCGGCGGTCGACTTGGCCGTGCCGTCGGTGCCCGTCGAGTCGTCCTCGCGCATGGCCTTGGTCTCGGCCTTGAGGATGCGCATCGACTTGCCGAGGCCGCGTGCCATCTCGGGCAGCTTCTTCGAGCCGAACAGCAGGATGATGACAGCCAGCACCACCAGGAGGTGCCAGGGCTCCAGACCGTTGCGGAACATCCCTGACCACCGGTCCCTTCGGTTTTCTCGCCGTTGCAGAGTCGGACGGGCCGCCCGACTCTGCAAGTATGCCTAACCGGGGGCCGGAACGTATACACCGGATGGGAAACGGCGGTCAAAGAGGCGATGACGTGGGCATCCGGTCGACTTTCGGACAGCGTGGTCTCGACCACACCCGGGGCCGGGGGGTAGCTGCCCTGGTCAGCGCCTCGGCAGGTGGTGCAGCAGCACCGCCCAGGCGCCGCTCGCGGCCGCCAGCGCGACCGTTCCGGACACCAGTCGCAGCGGCAGGGCGCCGACCGCGCGCGGCGGTCCGGGCAGCAGCCGGCGGCGCCTGGCCAGGCCGAACACCCACATCCCGCAGGCGGACAGCGCGAGCACCGAGCCGAGGACGGCGAGCGGGAGTTCGTGGTGGGAGAGCGCCGTGCGCAGCACCAGCGCGGCGTTCACCGCCAGCACCAGGGCGGTGCGGCTCCAGGCGAGCAGGGTGCGCTCGGCCTGCAGTCCCGGATCGTGCGGCGGCGCGGCGGGCGCGCCGCTCACCAGCCGGACCCGACGATCAGCACCGAGAAGACCACGGCAGCCACCACCACGCAGACCGTGCAGACCAGCAGCACCGGGGTGTGCGGCAGCGCCCGCCCGGCCCGCATCGCCCGCTCCACCGCGGCCCAGCGCCGATAGGCCGCCGTGCCGAGCAGCGCCCCGCCGAGCGCCAGCACCACGGCGAGCGCGGCCCGCACCGGCTCGGGGGCCAGACCCGGGGTCAGCTGGTCGATCGCCACCGCGCCGGCCAGCAGGGCGAGCGCGGTGCGGATCCAGGCGAGGAAGGTGCGCTCGTTGGCGAGCGAGAACCGGTAGTCGGGGTCCTCGTCCTCGCGCCGCCAGGCCGGCTCCGGCATCGGACGGCTCCCTCCCGCTCACCGTGCACAGGGTCCAGCCGACCCTAGGGGCTGCTCGGCGCCGGAGCGGGCAGCGCCGCGCGGGACCCGGTCGGACCCGCTCGGGGTGCGGGGGAGCGGCGCAGAGCCGATGGTTGGTCACATGATGAACACTCAGAAGATCTTCGCGGGCTTCCAGCCCAACCGGAAGCTGATCGCCGCGGGCCTGGTCCTCGGCGGCGTGGGCTCGGTGGCGGGCCTGGTCGGCACGGTGCTGGTCGGCGCGGCGCTGGCCACGGCCGGGCGCAGCTGGCTCAAGCAGTTGGAGAGCGCCCCGGCCGAGCGGGCGGCGCGCACCCTGGCGCAGGCCAAGGCGGCCTCCCAGGCCGGTCTGGACGCCTGGCGCAGCGCGGCCCCGGCCAACTGACTACGGCTCGAAGTCCGCGCGCAGCTCCCGCTTGAGCAGCTTGCCGAGGGCGTTGCGCGGCAGCTCCCGCTCCCGCACCACCAGGTGTGCCGGGACCTTGAACGCGGCCAGCCGGGCGGCCACGTGGGCGCGCAGCTGCTCGGGGCCGGCGGTGGCGCCGGGCCGCAGCCGCACCACGGCGGCCACCTCCTCGCCGAGCGCCGGGTGCGGCACGCCGAGCACGGCGGCCTCGGCGACGGCCGGGTGCTCGGACAGCACGCCCTCCACCTCCACGCAGTAGACGTTCTCGCCGCCGCGGATCACCAGGTCCTTCAGCCGGTCGACCACGTAGACCTCGCCGTCCCGCACCCGGGCCAGGTCGCCGGTGCGGAACCAGTCGCCGCTGAACGCCGCCGCGGTCGCCTCGGGCTGCTGCCAGTAGCCGCGGAAGACGGCCTGGCCGCGCAGCCACAGCTCGCCGACCTCGCCCTCGGACAGCGGCTCGCCGTCCGGGCCGGCGATCCGCACGGCCAGGGCGGGGGAGGGCAGGCCGACGCTCTCCGGGTGCTCCAGGTAGCGGGCGCCGACGTTGGCGAGCACCCCGCCGCAGGTCTCGGTCAGCCCGTAGCCGTTGCGCGGCTCCACCCGGCCGGCGAACCGGCGGCCGATCCGCCGGGCGAGGTCGGGCGGGGCGGCCGAGCCGCCGGTGTTGAAGAGCGTCAGGCTGGCCAGTTCCAGCCCCTGCCGGTCGGCCTCGTCCAGCAGGGTGAGCGCGGTGGCCGGCACGCCGCTGAAGGCGGTGGCCCGGTGCTCGGCGATCAGCTCCAGCGCGCGCCGCGGCTCCCACTTGCGCATCAGCACGGCCTTGCCGCCGTTGGCCATCAGCGGGAAGAGCGTGGTGAAGGCGGCCACGTGGAAGAACGGGAAGGTCAGCAGGGCGGTCTGGGGCGGCAGCGCCGACGGGTCGCGGCCGGCGCAGAGCGCGGCGCCGGCCGAGAAGAACCGGGCGGAGACGGTGGCCGCGCACCAGGAGGCCTGGGTGGCCACCACGCCCTTGGGCCGGCCGGTGGTGCCGGAGGTGTACATGATGGTGGCGTCGTCGCCCGGGGCGATCGCCACCTCGGGCGCCCGCTGTCCGGGGTCCGGCTCGGGCAGCTCCTCGAACCGCTCCACCCGGGGTCCGGCCGGTCCGGTGGCGCCCACGGTCAGCAGCCAGGGCGGGTCGGCGCGGCCGGCCCGCCAGGGCGCCATCCGCTCGGCGCGCTCCGCGTCGGTGACCAGCAGCCGCGGCGCGCAGTCGTCCAGCGCCTCGGCCAGCTCGGCCGGCTGCCACCAGCCGTTCAGCGGCACCGCGACCAGCCCGGCCAGCTGGGTGGCCCAGAACGCCACCTGCCACTCGGGCAGGTTGCGCATCGCGATCGCCACCCGGTCGCCGGGGCGCAGCCCGTGGTGGCCGAGGAACCGGTGGGCCAGGGCGGCGGCGGCCGTGCGCAGGCCGCGGTAGCCGAGCACCCGGCCGTCCAGCTCCAGGAACGGCCGGTCGCCGTGCACCGCGGTGCCCGCCAGGAAGTCCCGCAGCACGGCCGGGCCCGCCGGGTAGCGCAGCCCCTCCGGCGTCTCGGCGGCGGCGAACGGGCTGCCGGGGGCGGTCAGCGCGGCGCGCACCCGGGTGACGGTGGCGAGCGAATCGGAGCCGGTGGCCATGCGCGTCCTCCTCGACGGTGGAACAGCGGTGCGGGGCGGGGGCCGTGCCCCCGCCCCAGGCGGCCTTACAGGCCGATCGACTTGGCGATGATGGTCTTCATGACCTCGCTGGTGCCGCCGTAGATCCGGAAGACCCGGTTGTCGGTGTAGAGGCGGGCGATCGGGTACTCCAGGATGTAGCCGTAACCGCCGTGCAGCTGGAGGCACTTGTCCACCACGACGGAGGCCGCCTCGGTGGTGAAGAGCTTCGCCTCGGCCGCGTCCGGCACGGTCAGCTCGCCGTTCTGGTAGAGCTCCAGGGCCTGGTCCACGAAGGCCTGCATCGCGGTGACCTGGGTCTTGCACTCGGCCAGCACGAACTTGGTGTTCTGGAACTCGGCCACCGCCTGGCCGAAGACCTTGCGCTCCTTCACGTACTGCACCGCGAAGTTCACCGCCGCGGCGGCCACCGCGTAGGCGCCGACGGCGATCGCCAGGCGCTCCTGCACCAGGTTGTGGGTGAGGTAGCTGAACGCCTTGCCCTCCTCGCCCAGCAGGTCGGCGACCGGCACCTTGACGTCCACGAAGGAGAGTTCGGCGGTGTCCGAGGTGCGCAGGCCGATCTTCTGCAGCTTGCGGCCGACCGTGTAGCCCTCCGAGGTGGTGTCCACGCAGAGGATGGACAGGCCCGCCCGGCGGTTGTTCGGGTCGTACGGGCTGGTCCGGGCCACCACCAGCACCAGGTCGGCGAGCACGCCGCCGGTGATGAAGGTCTTGGCGCCGTTCAGCACGTAGTGGGTGCCGTCCTCGGACAGCTTGGCGGTGGTGGTGATGCCGGCCAGGTCGGAGCCTGTGCCCGGCTCGGTCATGGCGATCGCGGTCATCAGCTCGCCGGAGACGAAGCCGGGCAGCCAGCGCTGCTTCTGCTCCTCGCTGGCGTACTCCATCAGGTAGGGCAGCACCAGGCCGGTGTGCACGCCCGAGGAGCCGAAGCTGACGCCGGCCCGGGCGGTCTCCTCCATGATCACGGCCTGGTACTTGAAGCCGGTCTCGCCCGCGCCGCCGTACTCCTCCGGCACCTCGATGCCGAAGACGCCGAGCTCGCCGAGCTTGTTGTAGAAGTCGCGCGGCGGGTGCCCGGCGGCCTCCCAGCTCTCGTAGACCGGCACGACCTCGCGGGCGATGAAGTCCCGGATGGTGGCCCGGAACGCCTCGTGGTCCTCGTTGTACACAGTGCGGCGCACGACGGCGCTCCCTTCGCACACAAGTCGGCCCGGCGGCCCGCAGGGGTCCTGGCCGCGCGGGCGGCGCCGGGTTGATCCCGCTCAAGTTAATCCCCAGTAGCTTTTGCTGTCCAGAGTCGTGGCCGCGCCGCCGGACTCCGGATCCGGACGTCGTCCGGCCCCGCGGCAGTGGACCTGCACGGCCTTTATGTGAATCATTGCTAGCCGGGCCGAGGTGGCCGGGCGGGCGGCGGAGGAGGCGGCGGATGGCCGGTGCGACAACGGTGGCGGCGGCCCGCCGGCCGCGCGGGCGCCGCGGCCAGATCCTGCGGGCCGCCGCCGAGCAGTTCCACCGGCGCGGCTACCACCAGGTGGCGATGGCCGAGGTGGCCGCCGCCGTCGGGATCACCGCGCCCGCGCTCTACCGGCACTTCCGCGGCAAGCCCGAGCTGCTGCGGGAGGCGGTGCGGGCCGGGCTGGCCGAGCTGGACCGGGCGGTCGGCGAGGCGGGGCGGGCGCCCGGGCCGGGCCCGCGGGCGCTGGCCGCCGCGCTGGCCGCCGTCGCGGTGGAGCAGCGGGCGCTCGGCACCCTCTGGCAGCGCGACGCCCGGCTGCTGCCGCCCGCCCAGCGGGCCGGGCTGCGCCGCCAGCTGCGCGCCGCGGTGCGCGCGGGCGCGGCCCAGGTCAGGTCCGTGCGCACCGAATTGACGGAGCATCAGGCCGAACTCCTGGTCCGGTCGGCGCTCTCGGCCGGCGGCAGCCTGTCGTACCACACCTTCGCCCCGCCCCGGCGCCGGTTCGAGCAGCTGGTCGGCGGGCTGCTGGCGGGCATCCTGGACGCTGACGTGACGTCAGATACGGTGAACACGGCCGAAGGTGGCGCCGAGACGGAGCCGGTGGGACGCCGGGATGAGCTGCTGGCGGCCGCGGTGCGGCTCTTCGACGAGCACGGCTTCGACAACGTCAGCACCGGCCGGATCGGCGCGGCCGTCGGCATCGCCGGGCCCAGCCTCTACAAGCACTTCCCGACCAAGGCGGACCTGCTGGCCGCCGCCCTGGTGCGCTGCCGGGAGCGGCTCTGGCACGAGGTGGCCGGCACCCTGGCCGGACCGGGCTCGCCGGCCGCCGCCCTGGACCGCGGGCTGGCCGCCTACCTGGACTTCGCCCGGCGCCACCACCACTACCTGGGCGCGATGGTCAGCGAGACCGAGCGGCTGGCCGAACCGGACCGCAAGCGCGCGGTGGACTTCCGCCGCGACTTCCTGCGGCTCTGGGTGGACCTGCTGCGCCGGGTGCGCCCGGAGTACGACAAGGCCGAGGCCCGGATCCGGGTGCACGCCATGTTCGCCGTGGTCAACGACGGCGTGCGGCTCCCGGCCTGGCGCGGCGCGGGCCGGGACGCCGCCGGGCCGGCGGGGCCGGCGGGACTGGCGGGGCTGGCGGCCACCGTGTTGGGGGTGGCCGGGGGCGGAGAACGCGCGGGGGTGGACCCGGAGACCGGGCCCACCCCAGGAGCGTGCGCGGATCAGCCCGCCGGTGCGTAGTGCACCGCGTGCAGGAAGTCCAGGTTGCCCTGCAGCGCGCCGACGTTGCCCGAGTTGCCCGCCACCAGGGCGGAGTTGTTCTGGTTGCTGCCGCCGGAACCGGTGGCCACCTGCTGCGAGCCGTTGGCGTTTCCGGCCACGCTGCCGACGATGTTGCCGGAGCCCCAGTTGCTCACCACGCTGCTGTTGGAGCCCTGGCCGGCGCTGGCACCGTTGTCCGCCGAGGCGGTGCCGATGCCGAGCAGGAGGAAGGCGCCGAGCGCGGTGACGGCGGTGAGGGCACGGGTACGGGACACGATGGTCTCCCTAGGAGTACTGGTACTGCTGCGAGTTGGCGCTGACGGGGTGGCCGCCCCGGGTGCGCCGCTGGTCTGACGTCGCACCGTCAGCTTCGCCCGCCACGGCCCGCGCTGACCAGGGGATCCCGCCCGATTCCCCCGATGGAGTCATATTCCCCGGAAATCCGTCATGTCAGGTTTGGACCCTCCGCGCCCGTCCCATGCGGCGCACGCCTTATCAGGTGGTCCGGCGTTTGTCAGACTGGCAGACTGGGGCCTCATGTCTGAAGGTCAGGAGAACCTGCGCACCACCGAGGTCGATCTGGGCGGCCTGGTGAGCGTCCTCGCCACCCATCTCTACTCCACGCCGCTGGTGGCGCTGCGCGAACTGGTCCAGAACGCGCACGACTCGCACACCCGGCGCCGCCTGGAGGACCCGGCGGGCGCCGCCGGCCACCGGCCCCGGATCACCGTCACCGGCGACCCGGCCCGCCGCAGCATCGCCATCGAGGACACCGGTGCCGGGCTGACCGAGCCCGAGATCCACGCCTACCTGGCCACCGTCGGCACCGGCTACACCCGGCTGCTGCGCGAGGTGACCGGCAACCAGGAGCTGATCGGCGCCTTCGGCCTCGGCTTCCTCTCCGCCTTCTCGGTGGCCGAGGAGGTCACCGTCACCACCACCTCGCACCGCGAGCCCGGCCTCGGCCACCGCTACCGCAGCCGCGGCGGCGAGCAGTACACCGTCGACCCGGTGCCGGCCCGCCCGCAGCCGGGCACGGTGGTCGAGCTGGTGCTCAAGCCCGAGCACGCCCAGCTCGCCGACGAGGCGGCGCTGCGCGAGGTGCTGAGCCGGTACTGCGTGCTGCTGCCGGTCCCGGTGCACGTCGGCGACGACGAGCAGGCCGTCAACTCGGTGCCCGTGCCCTGGCGCGAGCCGCTGCCCGAGGGCGACCCGCACCAGGCCCGGATGGAGTTCGCCGGCGCCTTCGGCCGCCGCTACGAACCGCTCACCGCCTTCCCGCTGCGGCCCGCCGACGAGGCCACCGACGCCGTCGGCCTGCTCTGGGTGCAGGGCGGCGGCAGCTACGGCAGCAGCGACAACCGCGACCTCGCCGTCTACCTGCGCGGCATGCTGCTCGCCGAGGACGCCCGCGACCTGCTGCCCAGCTGGGCCGGCTTCATCGGCGGCGTGGTCGAGTCCAACCGCCTCACCCCCACCGCCAGCCGGGAGGACCTGCAGCGCGACGAGCACTACCGGGCGCTGCAGCGGGCGCTGACCGAGGCCGTGATCGACGGCCTCTACGAGACCGCCCGGCTGCACCCCGCCGCCTGGCGCCGGATCCTGGCCCGGCACGGCGAGGCGCTGCTCGGTGCGGCGCTCTGCGACGACCGGCTGCTCACCCTGCTCGCCGACGACGTGCCGGTGCCCACCTCCCAGGGCGACCTGACGGCGGGTGCGCTGCGGGCGGCCGGCTCCGGCGCGGTGCACGTGGCGCTCGGCTCCGGCGGCGGCTTCGAGGAGATGCTGTACCGGGCGATGCAGGTGCCGATCGCCCGCGGCGACCGCTACGCGGTGCTGCCGTTCCTGCGCCGCTACGCCCTGCTGCGGGACTGCCGGATCGTCGAGCTCGGCAGCGAGAGCGGCAACCGGGAGCTGTTCCGCGACCCCGAGCAGCCGCTGCCGGCCGAGGAGGCCCGCTGGCTGGCGGCCGCGCTGGCCGACGAGGGCGAGCAACTGGTGCCGGCCCGGTTCGACCCGCCCGGCCTGCCGCTGGTGCTGGTGCCGGACCGGGAGGCCGAGCTGAAGGCCCGGATCGAGGACGACCAGGCGGACGCCCGGATCCCGTCCGCCGCGCTCCGGCTGGCCCGGGCCTTCACCGCGCGCACCGACGGCACCGTCAGGGCCCGGCTCTACCTGAACACCGCCGCCCCCGCCGTGCACGACCTGCTGCGCGCCTACCGGGAGGGCCACACCGGCGCCGCCACCGCCGCCGGGCTGCTCCGCTCGCTCAAGGTGATCATGGCGGCGGCCGGTCCGGACGGCCGGGCCGGCACCGACCTGTCCGCCGCGCTGGCCGGCATCGGCACCGCCGTGGCCGCGCTCACCGCCCCGGCCGCCGCGTTGTCGGTGGACCTCGGCAGACTGCTCCAGGAACCACAGGGCGGGTCGGGCGAGGACGGGGAGCGATGAGCGCGAACATCTGGGACTGGGTCTACGACACCCACACCCACCTGGTGGACAGCGGCCAGCACCGGCTGGCCACCGCCCTGGTGGAGATCGCCGGGCACGCGGTGGACGGCCGCAACGACCAGCTGGACGCGATGTTCCCGGAGGCGCTGGCCTCCGCGCGGGCGCTCGGCCTGCCCTGGGTCGAGGTCTTCCTGCGGCACTGGCGGCTGCAGAACCTGCTGAACAAGCGCCACCAGGGCGAGCAGGCGATGTCCGAGGCGGTCTCGCTGCTGGAGTTCGCGCACCGGGAGGAGACCGCGGGCTGCCCGCAGTCGGTCTGCGCGGTGCAGGACTTCACCATCTGCCACGCCAACATCGACGGCCCCGGCTACGTGCCGGAGCGGCTGGCGGTGCTGGAGGAGGCGCTGGAGCGGGTCGAGCCGGCCCGGTCCTGCTTCGACTGCCTCTCCCGGGAGTACGCCGACACCCTGGAGGACGACGGCCGGGCCGATGCCGCGCTCGCCCACCTGGACCGGGCCCAGGCCCGGATCACGGCGGCGGGCGAGTCGGTCTCGCTCTCCTTCGGGCACGCCCGCGCCTCGGCGCTCCACCGGCTCGGCCGCCACCAGGAGGCGCTGGACGCGGTGGCCGCCGCCGAGCAGGCCTACACCAAGGCCGGCCACAGCCTGGACGAGGACGACCGGCGCAAGCTGGGCGTGATCCGGGCCCGGCTGCTGGCCACCCTGGGCCGCTACGAGGAGGCGCTGGAACAGCTGCCGCCGGCCGGGCAGGCCGACGAGTTCGCCGACATCCGGCACCGCTGGGCCGACACCGCCGAGCTGCTGGTCGCGGCCGGCCGGCTGCCCGACGACGCCGAGCTGGGCGGCCGGCTGGCCGCCTGGGTCTCCTACCTGGACGCCGCCGGCTCGCACCGGCCCTGTCTGGACCTGGCCCTGACGGCCGGTCGGCTGGCCGTGCGGCGCGGCGCCCGCGAGGTCGCGCTGGCCCTGGTGGCCACCGGCGAGCGCAAGCTGGCGCTGCTGCGCCGCACCGACCAGGTCGGCGAGCAGCTGGCCGAGCTGCGGACCGCCGCGCTGGCCCTGCCGCGGGCCGAGCTGCCGGTGCCGCCCGGGGAGCTGCTGGACCACCTCGGCGCCCGGGAGGGCGAGGTCGACCCGGAGCACGACCTGGAGCTGCTGACCGCCGCCGGGGAGCGGGCCGGCGAGCTGGACCGGGCGGCGGCCACCGACCTGCTGCTGGCCCGGGCCGGGCTGCTGGCCTCGCTGGGCCACGAGCAGCGCTCGGCCGCGCTGCTCTGGGAGCGGCTGGAGCAGGACCCGGGCCACCAGGACCTGATCGGCATGCTCGGCGCGGTGCTGATCGACGGCCGGGACGGCGAGGGGCTGCGCCGGCTCGCCGACCGCATCGCCCCCGCCGACGCGCACTGGCTGCGGGCCCGCTGGGCGATGGCCGAGGGCCGCTGGCAGGAGGGTCTGGAGCAGGCCGAGGCGCTGCTGCTGCTCTCCCCGGAGGGCATCAACCCGCGCCGGCTGGGCGCCGCCGCGGCCACCGAGCTGGGCGACCACGCCACCGCCCAGCGGCTCTACCAGGAGCTGCTGGAGCACGCGCTGCCCGCCGAGGGCACCCCGCCGGAGCTGCAGTACCGCACCGTGCGCTCCGCCGACCTCTGGCAGCTGATCACCGCGGCCACCGCCAACCGCGACTGGGCGGTGGTCCGGGAGACCGGCGCCCGGCTGGGCATGGAGTTCGACCGGCCGGAGGGGCCGATCGACGAGGAGTGGCAGTACGTCACCGTCCGGGCCCGGCGCAGCAACGGCGCGCAGGCCGACCTGCCGGCCGTGCGCACCGGTCCGGCGACCGCCCGGATCCTGCCGGTGCTCGGCGAGGACGTGGCGCTCAACCACGGCGACGTGGTGGTCTTCGCCCCCGCCGTGCTGGAGCCGGCTCCGGGCGAGGAGGCCACCGAGGAGGAGCGGGAGCGCTGGCGGCCGACCTTCGAGCTGCTGACCCTGCTCGACCCGGCCGGATTCACCACCTGGTACGTGGACGGCGCCTGGCCGGGCGGCCCGCAGTGGGAGGAGCTGCGGACCGGGCTGCGCGAGCGCGGCTTCGGCATCTGGGCGTACAGCGGCCGGCAGTACCTGGTCACCGATCCGGCCACCGGCGAGGAGGAGCTGCCCGGCATCTACGCCGCCGTCGGCGTGCCGCCCACCGCCTCCGCGGCCGAGGCGGACGCGCTGCTCACCGAGCTCACCGCCGGCTGGCCGCACCCGCTCAGCTGGCTGGACCTGGCCTCGGCGGCCGGCGCCGACCCGGCCCCGCACCGGGACGTGGTGGAGCGTTACGGCCTCTGAGTGGTCACGGACGACGGCTGGTAACCCGCCTCGGGTGGCATCGCCTGGGGTGGGCTGCTGGTCGTATCGTCTGCATGGTCTCCCGCATGGTCCGACCGGGTGCGCTGGGTAGCCGGGGCGGGCCGACTTGTCCATATGCGTCACGACCTGACGTACGGCAAGGTGGAGGCGAAGATCACCAGCAGTGAGGAGCAGCGGCAGTGCCGAAGCGGGGCCGACGGGGCGGGAACGAGCCGGAGAGCGGCGGTGGCCGGCCGGTGCGGCCCGCCGACGCCCCGCCGACCGAGGGGCTGCTGGCCAACCCCGCACCGCCGGCCGACCAGGTGCAGCTGATCCCGCTGGCGCCGCTGCCGCTGGAGACCGAGGGGCTGCTGACGCCCGCTCAGCACGAGCCGGCCGTGCCCTCCCCCGAGGAGGAGCCGGCCCCGTCGCTGGCCGACACCGAGGAGTTCGCCGCCTTCGAGGCCTTCGGCGGCGGCTCCGAGGACACCCTCTCGCCCGAGGTCTGGCGGGCCGTCGGCTACAACCCGCCGACCGGCGCCGCCCCGCCGTTCGGCGCGGGCCGCCCCGGTGCCGCCCCGTGGCCGGACCGGATGCGCACCCTGCTGCGCACCCCGATGTCCGAGCGCCCGGCGTACGAGCGGGTGCCGCACGAGGCCAAGCCGGAGGCCAGCTCCCGCAACGTGCCCCGGGTGCTGGACCTGTCGCTGCGGATCGGCGAGCTGCTGCTGGCCAGCGGCGAGAGCGCGGAGGACGTGGAGGCGGCGATGCTCGGCGTCACCCACGCCTACGAGCTGGACCGCTGCGAGCCGCAGGTCACCTTCACCCTGATCTCGATCTCCTACCAGCCCTCGCTGGTGGAGGCGCCGGTCACCTCGGCCCGGGTGGTCCGCCGCCGCACCTCCGACTACACCCGGCTCGCCGCCGTCTACCGGCTGGTCGCCGACATCACCTCGGAGCACCTCTCGGTCAACGACGCCTACCGCCGGCTCGCGGTGATCCGCCGCAACCGGCACCCCTACCCGCGCTGGCTGCTCTCGCTGACCGCCGGCCTGCTGGCCGGTGCGGCCACCTTCCTGGTCGGCGGGCAGGTGGACGCCAAGGCCTGGCTGGTCTTCCTGAACGCGGTGGTCGCGGCGGTGATCGGCGACCGGCTGGCCTCGGCGGTGGCGGCCCGCGGGCTGCCGGAGTTCTACCAGTTCGTGCTGGCCGCGATGCCGGCCGCACTCTCCGGCATCCTGCTCTCGCTCAACCACCTGGGCCTGCGCGGCTCGGTGGTGATCACCGGCGGCCTGTTCGCGCTGCTGCCCGGGCGGGCCCTGGTGGCGGCCGTGCAGGACGGCCTGACCGGCTTCTACATCACCGCGGCGGCCCGGCTGCTGGAGGTGGTGTACCTGGTGGCGGGCATCGTGATCGGGGTGATGCTGATCCTCTACGCCGGGATCAACGTCGACGCCCAGCTCAGACCCGACGAGTCGCTGATCGGGGTCAACAACCCGCCGGTGCAGCTGGTCGCCGCGATGATGCTGACCCTGACCTTCGCGATGCTGCTGCAGAGCAGCCGGCGCACCCTCGCCCTGGTCACCCTGAACAGCGGCATCGGCTGGTCGGTCTACGGGGTGCTGGCGTACACCGCCGGGGTGTCGGCGATCGTGGCCACCGGGATAGCGGCGGGTGTGGTCGGCCTCTTCGGCCAGCTGATGGCCCGCTACCGGTACGCCTCCGCGCTGCCCTACGTGACCGCCGCGCTCGGCCCGCTGATGCCGGGGTCGGCGCTCTACCTGGGGATGCTCTCGTTCGCCCACGGCCACCCCTCGGCCGGGCTGGTCTCGGTCAGCCGGGCGGCGGCGATCGCGATGGCGCTGGCCATCGGGGTGAACCTCGGGGGCGAGGTGGCGCGGCTCTTCCTCAAGGTCCCTGGTCCGGGCGCGGGCGGGGGCAGCCTGGTGCCCTACCTGACGCTCGGCGGGCCGCGGCGGGCGGCGAAGCGCACCCGCGGCTTCTGACCGTCCGTTGAGTGGGGCAGGACGACGATGACCGCACGGGCGAGGAAGTACCGCTGATGCAGTTGGCCGGGCTGGTGGAGGGATACCGCGCGCACATCGTGGTCGCGCACAAGCAGCCGCTCTTCCTGCTGCTGGTCGGGTTCATCAGCTCCTTCCTCTTCATCCGGTTCAGCGTCCGGATGATCCGGGCCCGGGTGCGCTGGTGGCCGGGCAACGTCACGCCGGGCGGGCTGCACATCCACCACATGGTCTTCGGGGTGGGCTGCCTGCTGGTCTCCGGCATCGGGGTGTTCGCCACCAACGGCGGGCACCCCTGGATCGACTGGTTCGGGCTGCTGTTCGGGATCGGCTGCGGGCTGGTGCTGGACGAGTTCGCGCTGATCCTGCACCTGGAGGACGTCTACTGGAGCGAGCAGGGGCGCAAGTCGGTGGACGCGGTGATCCTCGGCATCCTCTTCACCGCGCTGCTGCTGACCGGCTACGTGCCGCTGGCGGTGCCGGGCCAGAGCGGCTCGGAGGGCACCGGGCGCTGGGGCCTGGTCGCGGTGATCTCGGTGAACGCGCTGATGTCGGTGGTGGCGCTGTTCAAGGGCAAGCTGTGGACCGGGCTGCTCGGGATCATGGTGCCGGGCCTGTCCTGGGTGGGCGCGATCCGGCTGGCCCGGCCGTCCAGCCCGTGGGCCCGCTGGCGTTACCGCGACCGGCCGCGCCGGCGGGCCCGGGCGCTGCGCCGGGAGCGGCTGCTGCACGCCCGGGTGGACCGGGCCAGGACCTGGCTCTTCGACCTCATCGCGGGCGCACCGGACAAGGTGCCGGCGCACCACGCGGTGACCCACCGGATGGCCGAGGCGATGGCCGCCCGGGCCACCGCACACCTGGACCCGGCCCGGGCCGGCCGGAGCGACCGGAATGCCGAGCGGGCCGCCGAGCGGGCGGCGGACCAGCGCCGCCGCACCGTGCACGCCGGCCGGGTCCGGCCCTACCGGGCCCGGCGCCGCCGGAGCTCCTGACCCGGTCCGCGCACCCCGGGATCACCCGTACGGGGCTGGTTCGTCCACGATCTCACCCACATGGAGGGCATGGGGCTGGCCCTGACCCGGTGTCGGCTCTGAGAATATTACGTCGGGTGACTGAATAGTCACGTGATGGGATATTTCATTGACCGTTGAACAGATGATCCTCCGTCCGATCCTGCGGCCGCTCGGCCTGCTGCTGGCCCTCGGGGTGCTCCTCGGGCCCGCCGTGGAGCCCGCCGCCGCGAGCTCCCCGGCCCGCCCCGCGGCGGCCCCGGCCGAGGACCCGCCCGCCCCCGACGGCCAGGCCTACCCGAGCACCGGCGAGATCGACCGCTCCCGGGCCGAGGCCGACCGCCGGGCCGCCGCCACCACCGCCATCGAGACCCAGCTGGCCGAGGCGGGCACCGAGCTGGACCAGGCCGCACAGCGCACCGAGCAGGCCGTGGAGGCCTACAACGGCGCCCAGGCCCGGCTCACCCGGGCCCGGTCCGCCGCCGAAGCCGCCGCCACCCGGGCCGCCGAGGCCGCCGGGGCCCGCGCCGACGCCGCCGAACAGGCCGAGGCGCTGGCCGCCGCCAGCTACCGCAGCGGCACCTCGCCGGAGCTCGCCGCCTTCAACGACCTGCTCGGCGCCCGCGGCCCGCGCGCCGCCGGCGAGCAGGCCGCCGCCCTGGGCGCGGCCGGCCGCACCACCCGGCAGATCCTGGACGCCGCCACCCGCACCGCCGCCGACGCGGCCGACGCCGAGCGCGCCGCCCGGGACCGCGCCGACGACGCCGAGCGGGCGGCCGGCGCGGTCGCCGAGGCCAAGCGCCAGGCGCAGAGCCGGCAGACCGCCCGCGGGCTGCTGGTCGCCGACCTCGGCAGGCGCCGCGAGCGGCTGCTCGCCGAACTCGCCGCCGCCCGCAGCACCACCGTCGACCTGGAGCGCCGCCGGCAGGCCGCCCTTGAGCAGATCGCCGCCCAGCAGGCCGAGGCCGCCGCCAAGGCCGCGGCCGAAGCGGCCGCCGCCGCTGCCGAGACCGCGGAGGCCGCCTCGTCCGCAGCCAGGCAGCAGCAGCCCGCCGCCGCACCGGCCGCCGCCACCGGCGCGCAGGCCGCCCTGGACTTCGCCCGCGCCCACCTCGGCCTGCCCTACGTCTGGGGCGGCGAGGGCCCGGACGGCTACGACTGCTCCGGCCTGACCATGCAGGCCTGGCGCCGGGGCGGCAAGCACCTCACCCACTTCGCCGCCGACCAGTACGCCGAGTCCACCCCGGTCGGCTACCACCAGCTGCTCCCCGGCGACCTGGTCTTCTGGACCCACACCGGCAAGGCCGCCGACATCTACCACGTGGCCGTCTACCTGGGCGGCGACCGGATCATCGAGGCCCCGCGGACCGGCGACGTGGTCAAGGAGGCCAGCCTCTGGATCCTCGGCACCCCGGACTTCTACGCCCGCCCCTGACGGACCGCCGGACCGCCCCGGGAAATTCGGATGCCGGGGCGTGGCGTCCGACCTACGGTGGGCCGATGAGCAGCCACGCCGCCGACGGCATCCGGATCAGGCCCATCACCGAAGCGGAAGTGGGCCGCTGGGGCCGGGCCGTGAGCCGCGGCTTCCACCGGGCCGGCGTGCCGGACGCCGAGGAGCTGCGCCGGATGCGGCACTTCCCCGGCCGGGCGCTGGCGGCCTTCGACGGGGAGGCGATCGTCGGCACCCTGCGCAGCATGCCCTACGAGCTGACCCTGCCCGGCGGCGCGCTGCTGCCGGTCTCCGCCGTCACCGGTGTGACGGTCGCCCAGACCCACCGCCGCCGCGGGCTGCTCACCCGGATGATGGCCGAGGAGCTGGCCGGCGCCCGCGACCGGGGCGAGGCGGTGGCCGTGCTGATAGCCGCCGAGTACGGCATCTACGGCCGGTACGGCTTCGGCCCCTCGACCCGGTACGAGGGCTGGACCGTCGACCTGCTGCGGGCCGGCGGGCTGCGCGCCGACCTGCCGGCCGGCGAGGGCCGCGAGGAGTTGGTCTCGATGGCCGAGCTGCGCGAGCTCGGCCCCGAGCTGCACGAGCGCTGGCGCCGCACCCGGCCCGGCGCGATCGTGCGCGACGAGGTGTTCTGGAAGACGGCCACCGGCGAGCTGGAGGTGCCCGGCCTCACCTGGCAGGAGCCGTTCGCGGTGGTCCACCGGGATGCCGGAGGCACCGTCACCGGTCTGCTGGTCTACCGGATCGAGGAGAAGTGGGAGCGGGCCACGGCCGACGGCGTGCTGACGGTCGCCGACTTCCTGGCACTGGACCTGGCCGCCGAGACGGCGCTCTGGCGCTACGCCTGCTCGGTGGACTGGGTGCGCACCGTGGTCGCGGCCAACGTCGGCCCGGACAGCCCGCTGCCGCTGCTGCTCACCGACCCCCGGGCGGCGAGCCGGCACGAGGGCGAGTTCGACTACACCTGGCTGCGGGTCCTCGACGTGCCGGCCGCCTTCGCCGCCCGTGCCTACCCCTCCGCCGTCGCCGCCGAGCTGGTGCTGGAGGTGGCCGACGCCCAGGGCTTCGCGGCCGGCCGCTGGCTGCTGCGCACCTGCGCCGACGGCACCGGCAGCGCCGCGCCCAGTACGGCCGAGCCCGACCTGCGGCTGGACGCCTCCGCCCTCGGCAGCCTCTACCTCGGCGCCGAGAAGGCCGCCCGGCTGCACGCCGCGGGCCGGATCGTGGAGCTGCGCCCCGGTGCGGCCTTCACCCTGGACCTGATGCTCGCCACTCCGCTGAAGGCCTGGAACGCGGACACCTTCTGAGCCGCCGTCAGCGGCCGGGCGCGGCCTTGCCGATGGTCGGCAGGATGAAGTCCTGGATCAGGCCCTTGGCGTCCCGCACGATCGGGCGGAACACCTTGTACCGGGAGAGGTTGATGACCCGGGCCGCCATCGGGGTGGAGCGGCGGACGAACTCCCGGGTCCGCGCGGTGCCCGGGGTGCGGTCGAAGACCCAGTAGAGGACGACCACCATCAGGTGCAGCCAGAGCACGTCGGGCAGCAGCTCGACCAGCTCGCGGTCGAGCTTGGGCGCGAGCTCGGAGCCGGTCAGCACGTCGCGGAAGAGCTCCACGGCGGTGGTGCGGGCCGGGTGGGACTCGTTGGAGAACGGGCTGAGCGAGCTGGTGGGGTCGGCCGCGGTGCGGAAGAACTGCGCGGCGAACTCGTGGTACGGCTCGGCGGTGTCGATCCAGGAGGTGATCGCGATCTCCAGGCGCTGCGCGAAGTCGCCGGTGCCGGCCATCCGGCGGCGGGCGTCGGCCGCGTGGTCGTGCGTCATCCGGTCGTAGAAGCCCTGGATCAGGAACTCCTTGCCCGCGAAGTAGTAGTACGCGTTGCCGACCGAGATGCCCGCCTCGGTGGCGATGGCCCGCATGGTCGTCTTCTCGTAGCCGCGCTCCTGGAAGAGCCGCATCGCGGTCTCCAGGATCAGCGCCCGGGTCTGCTCGCTCTTGTCGGTCTTGGGCAGGGCCCGCCCGCCGGGGAGCTCGGGGGCGCCGGTGTCCTTGTCCTTCGGCTTGTCCACGTTGGCCGACCCTACCTGGCTCTGGTGGGCTGCCGCGGTTCGTGCCAGGATCGCTCGATGATCACCATTCGCCGCGGGACCGCCGCCGATGCCGGGGCCGTCGCCGAACTGCACACCGAGAGCTGGCGCACCGCCTACGCCGGGATCGTGCCGGCCCAGGCGCTGGGGGACGGGCTGGGCGAACAGCGGCGGGAGATCTGGGAGCTGCGGCTGCTCGCCGGGTACGGTGCCGGGGAGCAGCCGGAGCTGCTGATCGCGGAGCCGGCGGACGGCGGGGCGCCGGTCGGCTTCGGCTACCTGGTGCCGCAGCCGGACGGCCGGGTGCTGCTGGAGAACCTGCACGTCCGGCCCGGGCGGACCGGCGGGGGCACCGGCGGCGCGCTGCTCGCCGCCGCCCGGGAGTGGACGGCGGAGCAGCACCCCGGCGCGCCGCTCTACCTGGAGGTGCTGCGGGACAACCACCGCGCCGTCGCCTTCTACGAGCGGGCCGGCGGGCAGCGCACCGCCGAGCGCAGCTCGCACTTCCCGGGCGCCGGCGAGCTCCCCGAGTACGAGTACACCTGGCCCAACCCGTAGGGGCTAGACGGTCACCGGCTCCAGCCGGTGCCGGGCGGTGTGGGCGAGCAGCAGGGCCAGCACCGCCGCCCCGGCCGGCAGGGCGAAGCCGGCGGCCGGGCCGGTGTGCTGGATCAGCAGTCCGCCGAGCGCCGAGCCGGCCGAGCTGCCGGTGACGATCGCCGAGACCGCCGCCGCCAGGCCCGCGTTGAGCGCGCCGGGCGGGAGCAGCCGGGTCAGCAGGGTCATGCCGCTGACCATGGTGGGTGCCGTCCCGGTGCCCGCCAGCAGCATCGCCACCGCGAACCCGCCCAGGCCCGCGTCCAGTCCGGCCGCGGTGAGCGGGAGCAGCAGCAGGGCGGCCATCGCGGCCAGGCCGAGCAGCAGCCGCCGCACCGCGCCGCCGCCGCGCACCGCGCGCAGGCCGAGCAGCAGGCCGGCCGCGCAGGAGCCGGCCGCCTGGAGGCCGAGCAGCAGGCCCGCCGCCGAGCGGTGGCCGTGCCCGCCGGCCCAGGCCAGGGTGCTGATCTCCATCGAGCCGAAGAGCAGTCCGGTGCCGAAGAAGACCGCCAGCAGGGTCGGCACGCCCCGCCCGCCGGGCCGGTCGGCGCGGCCGGCCGGGTGCACCGGCGGCTCGGTGGCGCGCTGCAGGGCGAAGCCGATCCCGCCGACCGTGGTCAGGGCGCTGATGGTGAGCAGCCCGGCCTCCGGCCAGGCGGCGCAGAGCAGCATGCCGAGCACCGGTCCCGCGGTGAAGCAGAGTTCGTCCAGCGCCTGCTCCAGCGCGTTGGCGCTGTGCAGGGCGGCCGGGTCCGCCCGGTGCAGTACGGCCCAGCGGGCCCGGGCCATGCCGCCGAGGTTGGGCGAGGTGGCGGCGGCGAAGGCGGCGGCCGCCAGGGCCCAGGCGGGCGCCTGGGCGTGGATCAGCAGGACCAGCGCCAGTTGGGGGAGGGTGGAGCCGAGCGCGGAGGGCAGCGCGACCCGGTACTGCCCGTACCGGTCGACCAGCCGGCCGAGCAGCGGCAGGGCGACGGCGACGCCGAGCAGCCCGGCGGCCGAGACGGTGCCCGCCAGTGCGTAGGAGTGGCGGCGGGCCACCACGGCGGTCAGCACGCTGACGCCCTGCATCGCGTAGCCGAGCCGGCCGAGCAGGCCGAAGAGGGTGAAGGCGAGGGCGCCGCGCGGGGCGAAGGCACGTCGGTAGGCGGAGAACACGGAACTCCAGGGAGGTGGGGTGGGATTGACCCCAGCCTGGCGGCCGCCGCCGGGCCAGGTCCAACACCTGTTCCGCGCGATTGACACATTCCTGTTGTGAATCCCGCCCGCCGCCTTGTACGCTCCCGCGCATGCCCGCCGACCTGCACCCGCGCCTGCTGCGCGGCTTCGTCGCCACCGCCGAGACCCTGCACTTCGGGCAGGCGGCGGCCCGGCTGCACGTGGCCCAGCAGGCGCTCAGCCGGGACATCCGGGCGCTGGAGAAGCTGCTCGGCCGGGAGCTGTTCGCCCGCACCACCCGCAGCGTGGCCCTCACCGCCGCCGGTGAGCTGCTGCTGCCGCAGGCGCGCCGGCTGCTGGCGCTGCAGCAGGAGATCCTGGCGCCGCCCACCGGGCCGGTGCTGGTCGACCTCAACAGCGCCGTCAGCGGCGCGGACCTGACCGTGGACCGGATGCTGGCGGCGGCCCGCGCGGCCGACCCGCAGGTCGCCCTGCTGGCCCGCTACCACGGCGGACTGGCCGCCGGGGCACGGGAGTTGCTGGCCGAGCGGCTGGACGTCTCGTTCGGCTGGTTCGGCGGACTTCCGGCCGAGCAGCGGGCCCGGCTGGCCTGGCACCCGGTCCGGCTGGAGCGGGTGGCGCTGCTGCTGCCCGAGGCCCATCCGCTGGCCGGGCACCAGGTGATCCGGCTCGCCGCGCTGGCCGGCCACCCGGTGGACGTCTGCGCGGGCAACCCGGCCACCACGGAGTGGACGGCCTTCGGCGAACGCCTGCTCGCCGCCCACGGGCTGACCGCCGCCGAGCCGCTGGCACCGCCGGTCGGGGCGGCCGAGACCGCGCACTACCTGACCCGGCACGGGCGGCCGATGCTCACCACCACGGGCGGCCCGCAGCTGCCCGGCGCGGTGACCCGCCCGCTGGCGGATCCCGCGCCGCTCACCCTGGTCAGCCTGGTCCGGCGCCCCGGCCCGATCGCCCCCGGGATCCGGCTGCTGCTCGACCAGGCCGCCGAACTCGGCTCCGCCGAGGGCTGGTTGGAGCGCCCGCCGGGCTGCTGGCTGGCGCCGGAGGACGAGGCGCTGCTCAGCGCCCGTACCGACTGACCGTCACTTCTGCTTGTCGGCGGTCAGCTTGCCGCCCGCGCCCCAGCTGTCGGTGGGCACCTCCTGGATCCAGACCTGCACGGCCTCGGCGGGCACCTGGAGGGCGTCCACGAAGGCGTCGGTGATCCGGGCCACCAGCTCGCGCTTCTGCTCGACGCTGCGGGGGCCCTGCTGGACGGTGACGATGGGCATGACCGGCTCCTCGGTTCTGTGGCCCGCCCCGGCCGTTCCGGGGCTTCCTGCCGACGGGAACAGTCCATCGCAGCGGGCCCCTCGCGACCCAGACCCGATCGGCGCTCGCAGCGATCACGATCACTGATCGCCGCTGGCCAGGGCGGGTTCCGGGGTGCCGAGGGCGGTGAGCAGCAGTTCCAGGGCGGGGGAGAGCGGGCCGCGCCGCACCGCCAGCGCGGTGGGCAGGGCGAGGGCGGGGTCGGCGAACGGGACGAAGGCGACCCGGGGGATCCGCATGATCCGGGCGTTGCCCCCGTAGACCACCGTCCACATCGGGGTGCCGGAGCCGATCGCGGCCAGGGTGTCCTGGAGGGTCTGCGAGACCGGGCCGGGGATCGGCTCGAAGCCCGCCGCGTGGCAGGAGTCCAGCACCAGGTCCACCAGCGCGGGGTTGTTGCGGCGCTCGGTGAGCCGCAGCGGCAGCGCGGCCAGCTCGGCGAGGTCCAGCGCCGGGCGCTCGGCCAGCGGGTGGCGGGCCGGCACGGCGGCGACCAGCGCGTCCTGCCAGAGCGGGAGATGGGTCAGTTCGGGGGAGTGCTCGGGGAGCGCGCCGCGGACGAAGGCGGCGTCCAGCCGTCCGTCGGCCAGTCGGGCCAGCCGCTCGCGCACCGGCGCCGAGACCAACTCGACGCGCAGACCGGGGGCTTGGCTCTCGAAGGTGTCCAGGATGCGGTCCAGCCGCTCGCCCAGGCCGGTGATGGTGCCCAGGCTCAGCACGCCGGTCCGTCCGGTGGCGAGCCCGGCGGCGACCGCCCGGGCCGCGTCCTCCGCGGTGAGCACCGAGCGGGCGGCGGGCAGGAAGGCCTGTCCGGCGGGGGTGAGCCGGACGGTGCGGGGGTTGCGGTCGAAGAGCTCGACCTTCAGTTCGCGCTCCAGGCGGCGGATCTGCTGGCTGACTGCCGGCTGGCCGATCAGCAGCCGCTCCGCGGCCCGGCCGAAGTGCAGCTCCTCGGCCACCGTCACGAAGTAGCGCAGCTGGCGCAGCTCCACCGCAGGTTCCCCCGTTCCCTGGTCCCCGGCCATCCTGCCGCACGGGCGGGATCCGGGGACCACGGGGAAGGGAACGGCGCGTGTCGGGGGAGGTGGCGGCGGCTCAGGCGCGGACGGCGGAGATGTCGAAGCTGAGCTTGACCTTCTCGCCGATCAGCACGCCGCCGGTCTCCAGCGCGGCGTTGTAGGAGAGGCCGAACTGGGTGCGGTCGACCACGGTGCGGCCCTCGAAGCCGAGGCGCTGGATGCCGTACGGGTCGGTGGCGGCGCCGGTGAAGTCCAGGTCCAGCACGACCTGGCGGGTGGTGCCCTTGATGGTGAGGTCGCCGGTCATCCGGTAGGTCTCGCCGTCCAGCTGCTCGGCGGCGGTGCTGCGGAAGGTGATCTCCGGGTGGGCCTCGACCTCGAAGAAGTCGCCGGTGCGCAGGTGGCCGTCGCGCTGCTCGTTGCCGGTGTCGATGCTGGCGACCTGGATGGCCAGCTCGGCGGTGGAGGCGGCGGGGTTGGCGCCGTCCAGGTGCAGCTTTCCGGTGTACTCGGCGAACTCGCCGCGCACGTTGGTGACCATCGCGTGGCGGACGGCGAAGCCGATCCGGCTGTGCGTGGTGTCGATGGTGTAGTCGCCGGTGAGGTGGGCCAGGTCCGGCGAGGCCGGGGTGGCCACGGCGGTGGCGGTAGCGGTGGCGGTGGTCTCGGCCGACTTGCGGTTGAAGATGCCCATGGCGGTGGCTCCTGGTGGTCGTGCGAACGCTGGTTTAGCGTTCAACTTCTCCGGGACTCCACTGTAGGACGGTTTGGTTCAAAGTTCAACCACGTTGCGCCGACGGCATCCTCCGGGTGTCGTCGCCGCTGGTTAGGCTCGACTGTTCCGGGAGTCGAGGGAGGTGGGCCGCGCAGATGTTCGCCGTGCACGCCCGCTGGCGCCCCGAGGACGGCAGCCTCGCCCTCTGGGCCGAGGACGCGCGGGCCCTCGGCCGGCCGCAGCCGGGCTCCGGCGCCCCGCGCAGCCACCCCTTCGCCTGCTCGGCCGGGCAGCTGGCCGGACTGCTCGGCGGGATCGGGCCCGGCCTGGAGTGGCTGGCCGGGCGGGCCGCCGAGCGCTGGACCACGCTGGCGCTGCCCTCGCACGGCGCCGTCCCCGTGCCCTCGCCCGAGCTGCCCGGGGTGCGGTCGGGCGCGGCCACCGGGCTGCGCGAGTGGCGGGTGCCGACGCTGCGGTTCGAGGCCGCCGAGGCGGCCCAGCTGCTCGGCGAGCTGCACGACCCGCGGTGGGCGCTGACCAGCGCCGAGCTGCCGGGCGAGGGCCGGGTGGACGTCGCCTACGGCACCTCGCTGCGCTGGCTCACCGCCGTGCACGACCTCGCCTGGAGGCTGGCCGGCCGGGGGCGGGTGCTGCCCGGACTGCTCCGCACGGACGGCGGCCCCCGCGCGCAGTGGCAGCCGGTGCTCACGGCGGCGGACCACCGGGAGGCGCTGGCGCTGACGGCGGCCTGCCCGGGGGCGGTGCGGGGCGGGTGCGGGGCCGGCGAGCTGTTCGGGTCGGCGCTGGCGACCCTGACGGACTGCGAGGTGCGGGCGGCGCTGGCGGACCGGCCGGCCGGCCGGGCGGCGGGCGAGCTGCCGGCCGACCGCTGGTTCGCGGCGCTGCTCGGCGACGACGGGCGCTTCGCCGGCGGGCCGGCCGAGGTCGGGGAGCTGGCGCGGCGGCTGGACGCCTGGCGGTCCTCGGCGCCGGGCGGATCGGCGGTGCGGCTCTGCTTCCGGGTGGTGGAGCCGCTGGGCACCGACCCACTGGACCCGGACGGGGCGGTGCCGGACGAGGAGTGGCGGATCGACTTCCTGGTGCAGGCGCAGGCGGAGCCCTCGTTGCAGGTGCCGGCCGGCGACCTGTGGGCGGGCGGCGCGGCGCTGGCGGCCCTCGAGCGGCTGGTCGTCGACCCGCGGAGCGAGTACCTGGCCGAGCTGGCGCGCGCCACCCGCTGCCGGCCCGAGCTGGCGACGGGCAGCGCCCGGCCCGGCGGGCTGCGGCTGGACCGCGGGGGCGCGCTGCGGTTCCTCCGGGAGGCGGCGCCCGCGCTGGCGGCGGCGGGGTTCGGGGTGCTGCTGCCCAGCTGGTGGCAGCGCCGCCCCCGACTGGACCTCGCCCTCGGCCTGCGCCCCGCCGCCCCCAGCGCGGTGGAGCGCACGGTCCGGCTGGACCACGACGCCCTGATCGCCTTCCACTGGCAGCTCGCCCTCGACGGCGAACCGCTGACGGAGCGTGAGCTCGCGGACCTGGCGGCGGCCAAGCGCGGGCTGGTGCGGATCCGCGGCCAGTGGCTGGAGGCCGACCCGGCGCAGATCGCGGCTGCCCTGGCCTTCCTGGCGCGGGAGGGCGAGGGCGAGCAGCCGGCCGCCGCGGTGCTGCGCCCGGCCCTGGACCCGGGCGCCCTGGTGGCGGGGCTGCCGGTGGGCGCGATCCGGGCGACGGAGGTGCTGGGGGAACTGCTCGGTGGCGGGGGAGACCCGGCGGAGGGCACCGCCCCGCCGCTGGCGCTGCCCGCCGGGTTCGGCACCTCGCTCCGCCCCTACCAGGAGGGCGGCGTCCGCTGGCTGCGGGCGCTCAGCCGGCTGGGCCTCGGCGCCGTGCTCGCCGATGACATGGGACTCGGCAAGACCGTCCAGACCCTGGCCCTGCTCGCCCTGGAGCACCAGGCCGGCGCGCGCGACCCGGTGCTGCTGGTCTGCCCGATGTCCCTGCTCGCCAACTGGCGCCGGGAGGCCGAGCGCTTCGCCCCCATGCTGCGGGTGCACGTGCAGCACGGCCCCGCCCGCCCCACCGGCCCGCGGCTCGCCGCCGCCGTGGCCGGCGCCGACCTGGTGCTCACCAGCTACGGGGTGCTGCAGCGCGACGCCCCCGAGCTGCGCCGGGTCGCCTGGCGGCGGGTGGTCGCCGACGAGGCGCAGACCGTCAAGAACGGCGCCACCGCCCAGGCCCGGGCGCTGCGCTCACTGCGCGCCCGGCACCGGATCGCGCTCACCGGCACCCCCGTGGAGAACCGGCTCAGCGAGCTGCACGCCGTGCTGGACTTCGCCAACCCCGGCCTGCTCGGCTCCGCCGCCGCCTTCCGCGAGCGCTACGCCGTCCCGGTCGAACAGCACCGCAGCGCCGAGCGGGCCGCCGAACTGCGCCGCCGCACGGCGCCGTTCGTGCTGCGCCGGCGCAAGGGCGACCCGGGCGTGCTGGCCGAGCTGCCGGCCAAGCAGGAGAGCACCGTCTGGTGCCCGCTCACCGCCGAGCAGGCCGGCCTCTACCAGGCGGTGGTCGCCGACCTGCTGCACCGCCTGCGCGGGCTGCGGGGCGTCGAGCGCAAGGGCGCGCTGCTGGGCGCGATCGGCCGGCTGAAGCAGGTCTGCAACCACCCGGCCCAGCTGCTGCACGACCGCTCGCCGGTACCCGGCCGCTCCGGCAAGGTCACCCGGCTGGAGGAGCTGCTGGCGAACACCCTGGTGGCGGGCGAGCGCACCCTGGTCTTCACCCAGTACGCCGAGTTCGGCGCCCTGCTCCAGCCGCACCTGGCCGACCGGCTCGGCACCGAGGTGCTCTACCTGCACGGCCGGCTCGGCGCCCGCCGGCGGGCCGAGCTGGTGGACCGGTTCCAGCAGGACGGCGGCCCGGGCGTCTTCCTGCTCTCGCTGAAGGCCGGCGGCACCGGGCTCAACCTGACCGCCGCCACCCAGGTGGTCCACCTGGACCGCTGGTGGAACCCGGCCACCGAGGACCAGGCCACCGACCGCGCCCACCGGATCGGCCAGCACCGCACCGTGCAGGTCCGCCGGCTGGTCTGCGCGGGCACCGTGGAGGAGCGGATCGGCGGCCTGATCGACGCCAAGCGCTCGCTCGCCGACACGGTGCTGACCGCCGGCGGGCGCGCCCTGACCGAGCTGACCGCGGAGGAGCTGCGCGAACTGCTGACCCTGACTCAGGAGGCGCTGACGGAATGACGGACCCGACCAGCACGGAGCACCCGGACGTCGCCCTGGCCGACTTCTGGGGCGGCGACCTGCCCACCCGCACCGAGGAGGCCCCGGACGCCCCGTACCCCTACCTCCAGCTCGCCACCCCCGACCTGGAGGTCGGCGGCCGCAACCTGGCCGCCGCCCTCGCCCCCGTCTACCGGGCGCTCACCCGGTGAGCGGCCCGCCCGCGCTTGACCCTCGACCCGCTCGAGCCCCCAGAGTCCTCGGCATGGAGAACGCGACGACCGCCGCGGCCCCGATGCGCAGCATCGGGCAGCTGGCCAGGGAGAGCGGACTGAGCGTCAGCACGCTGCGGTTCTACGACGGCGCCGGGGTCCTCGGCCCCGCCCGGGTGGACCCGGTCACCGGCTACCGGTGGTACGCGCCGGAGCAGCTGGCCGACGCCCGGCTGCTCAGCCGGCTGCGCCGGCTCGGCCTGCCGCTGGCCGGGCTGCGCCAGGTGCTGTCCGCACCGCCCGGCGACCCGGCCGTGCACTGCCTGCTGGACGCCCACCTGCGCCTGCTGGAGGACGGCCTGGCCGACGCCCGTCGCGAACTCTCCGTCGTCAGAGCACTGATCGACCAGAGGGAGCACCCGATGACCACCACCGCCCCGGCCCGGATCACCGTCGACCGCGCCGAACTGTCCGCCGCACTCGCCGCCGTCCGCTTCGCCGTCGCGGCCGACCCCGACCCCGAGCGGCCGGTGCTCGGCGGCATCCTCTTCGACTTGGACGGCGGGGTGCTGCGGCTGGTCGCCACCGACCGGTACCGGCTGGCCGTCGGCGAGGCGGCCGCCGGGGCAGCGGCCGGCACCGAGTTCAGCGTGCTGCTGCCCGCCGGCCTGGCCGACCTGGTCGGCGCGCTGGCCGCCGACGGCAGCGGCGAGCTGGAGCTGACCGCCGACGGCGCGGAGCTGACCGCCCGGGCCGGCGGCCGGACCGTCGCGGGCGAACGGCTCGACCTGGACTTCCCCGACTACCGCCGGCTCGCCCACCCCGAGCACGCGCACCGGATCGAGATCGGCGCCGCCGAGCTGCGCCGGGCCGTGCTGGACGGCCCGGTCCGCCCGTACACCCCGGAGGACCCGGACGGCGGCGAGGCGGCCGAGGTGGTGCTCACCGTGCTGGCCGTCGGCCGCGCGGGCGGGCTGAGCGTGGTCGAGGGCGGGCCGGAGGCGCTGGCCGAGCAGGAGGAGCTGCGGATCGCGGTCAACCGCGGCTACCTGCTGGAGGCGCTGGCGGCCGGGCCGACCGGGCAGCTGGCGCTGGAGCTGGACACCGGCCTCAGCCCGCTGGCGATCCGCTCCGCCACCGGCGGGGCGGGGAGCTTCTCGGTCCTGATGCCGGTCCGGGTCTCCCGCTAGCCGACGGCGGTGCGCAGGCCCAGCGCGACCAGCACCGCCGCGCTCACCCGGTGCAGCAGCGCCTTGGCCCGCCCGGCCGCGAAGGCCTCGGCCGCCCGGGCGACCACCGCCGTCCAGGCCAGCAGCCAGGCGCCGACCAGCGCCACCTGGGCGGTGGCCAGCACCAGCACCTGCGGGGCCAGGGCCCGGTGCGGGTCGACGAACTGCGGCAGCAGGGTGAGGAAGATCGACGCCGCCTTCGGGTTGAGCACATTGCCGAGCAGCGCCTGCGCGTAGGTCGAGCGGACCGCCCAGGGCAGTCGGCGCGGCGCGGCGGCGGGCCGGCCGCCCGCCCGGTACCAGGACCAGAGGCCCAGGCCGACCAGGTACGCCGCGCCGCCCAGGCGCAGCGCCGCGAACGCCGTGCCGGACCGCATCACCAGGGCGGACAGGCCGAGCGCGGCGAGCGCGGCGTGCACGTAGAGGCCGGTCGCGGTGCCCAGCACCACCGGCAGCGCCTGGCGGCGGCCGTGCCGCGCCACCCGCTGCACCAGCAGGGTGAAGCTGGCGCCGGGCGTGGCGATCAGCGGGAGGACGGCGAGCAGGTAGCCGAGAACGGCCCGGGCCGGCATCAGCGGGCCGTCGGCAGGACGGCCCGGAAGTGTGTGGTCAGCCGGTGCGGCCCGGCCGGCTCGTCGCGGGCCAGGACGTGGAAGGCGAGGCCGGGCGGCTGCTCGCGGTCCGCCGGGTGCTCGCCCTCCCAGGGCAGCCGCAGCGTCCAGGTGACGGCCGGGCCGACGATCACCGGCAGGCCGGCGAAGCTGCTGGCCGCGGCGGTGTGCGCGTGGCCGGTGAGCAGCGCGACCACCTGCGGGTGTTCGGCCAGCAGCTCGGCCAGCTCCGGCTCGCCCTGGAGGGTGTAGGAGTCCGGCAGCGGGTGGTGCAGCCGCACCGGCGGGTGGTGGAAGGCCAGCAGGGCGGGGGTGCCGGCCGGCAGCCCGGCCAGGGTGGCGGCCAGCCAGGCGAGGGTCTCCCGGTCCAGCCGGCCCTCGTCCCGGCCCGGGACGCTGGAGTCGCACATCAGCACGGCGGTGCCGTTCACCAGGTGCAGGCGGTTCACCGGGCCGTCGGCGGCGGGTTCGCCGAGCAGGTGGGTGCGGTAGGCGGCGCGGGCGTCGTGGTTGCCCGGACAGCTGAGCACCGGGAACGGGGCGGCCAGGATGCGGGCCGCCTCCCGGTACTCCTCCGGTGCCGCGTGGTCGGCGATGTCGCCGGTGACCAGCAGCGCGTCCACCGGTGTCGGGAGCGCGCGCAGGTGGTCCATCACCCTGGTCGCCCGCTCGGTGGCGCGCTCGGTGCCGTCCAGGTGGAGATCGCTGATCTGTGCGAGCAGGACCATGTGGCCGCCCCCCGTTCTCGGTTCTAACGGTAAAAGGAAGTTTTTCCATTGGGCAGGACGGTAGGGTACGGCCATGGCAGAGATCAAGAGCCCGGTGGCGGCGGGTCGGCCCGGCACCCGCCTCGCGTTGCTGCTGGCGGGCACGGTGCGGCACGACGGCAGCGGCGGCGTGGCGGACGACCTGGCGGACCCGGCCGGGCTCGCCGCCTGGATCGCGGCGGAGGCGGAGCCGCTGGCGGCCGCGGGGTTCGCGGCGGACCCGGAGCCGGCCGACTGGGAGGCCGTGCTCGCAGTGCGCGCCGCCCTGCGCGCGCTGCTGGCGCGCGCCGTCAGCCCCGCGCCGCCGAGCCGGGCGGACGCGCACCGGCTGATCCCGGCGCCGGAGGCCGTCGAGCGGCTGAACGCGGCCGCGGCCGCGCAGCCGGTGGTGCCGCGGCTGGGCTGGCCGGAGGCGGGGGCACCGCAGGCGCGGCTGATCCCGGCGGACGAGGGCCGGGCGGAGTTGGCGGCCGTGCTCGCGCGGGCCGCCATCGACTTCCTGGCCGGCCCCGACCTGCCGCGGCTGCGCGCCTGCACGGCGCCGCGCTGCGTGCGCTACTTCCTCAAGGAGCACGGGCGGCAGGAGTTCTGCAAGGCCTCCTGCGGCAACCGGGCCCGCGCCGCCCGGCACTACCAGCGCCACCACGGGGGGTGAAACGCCCCCGGCCGGCGTCCCCCTGAGGGGGCGCCGGCCGGGTGAGGGGGTGTGCGGGTCAGGCGGCGAGGGCCTGGTCCTGCTCCTGCTCCGCCGCGTCGGCGGGCTCGGCGGCGGTGGCCGCCTTCTTGCGCATCACCACGGTGGCGAGCAGGGCCGCGGCCAGTACTCCGGCGGCGCTGATGGTGAAGGTGGTGGACATCGCGCCGGTGAAGGCCTCACGGGCGGTGCGGACCAGGGCGGGGTCGCCGTGGGCGGCGGCCAGCGCACCGGCGATCGACTCACGGGCCTGCCCCGGGGTGCCGGCCGGCATCCGGTCGGCGAAGCCGCTGGAGAGCAGCGAGCCGAGGATCGCGATGCCCAGCGCGGTGCCGGCCTGGCCGATGGTGTCGTTCAGGGCGGAGCCGACGCCCGCCTGCTCGGCGGGGATGGTGGCCATCAGGGCGCCGACCGCGGCCGGCATGGCGATCCCGGCGCCGAGGCCGAGCAGGCCGAGGGCGGTGGCCGGGACGGCGAACCCGGTGCCGGCGGAGACGGTGGTCAGCAGCACGAAGGCCGAGGCCATCACCAGCATCCCGCCGAGCACCAGCATCCGGTTGCCGAACCTGGCGGCGAGCTTCATGCCCAGGCCGTTCCCGAGCAGCGCGGCGATCGCCAGCGGGACGAAGGCCAGGCCGGCCTTGAGGGGCGAGTAGCCGAGCACGAACTGCAGGTACTGGGTGAGCACGAGCAGCAGGCCGCCGTTGCCGATCTGGACCAGGGTCAGCGAGAGCGAGCCGCCGGTGAAGTCGCGGTTCTTGAAGAGGAAGAGCGGGACCATCGGCTCCGGGGTGCTGCGCTCCCAGACCACGAAGCCGGCCAGGCCGAGCACCGCGGCGGCCAGGGCGAGCAGCGAGCCGTCGCCGAAGGCGCCGTGCCGGGGCAGCTCGATGATCCACCAGATCAGGGCGGTCATGCCGACGGCGGAGAGCACCGCGCCCAGCGGGTCGGGCTTGCGCCAGGGGCCCTTGGACTCCGGCATCAGGGTGAGGGCGGCCAGCACGGCGAGGACGACCACCGGGACGTTCAGGAAGAAGATCGAGTGCCAGGAGAAGTGGTCGATCAGCACGCCGCCCAGCACCGGGCTGCCGACCAGGCCGAGCATCGAGACGGAGCCCCAGGCCGCCATCGCCTTGCCGCGCTCGTCCTCGTCGAAGACGGTGATCAGGATCGACAGCGTGGAGGGCATGATCAGCGCGCCGCCGATGCCCATGGTGACCCGGGAGGCGATCACCTCGCCGGGATTGGTGCAGAAGGTGGCGGCCAGTGAGGCGGCGCCGAAGAGCAGCAGCCCGATGACCATCACCTTCCGGCGGCCGAACCGGTCGCCCAGGCTGCCCGAGGTGAGCAGCAGTCCGGCGAAGACCAGGACGTAGGAGTCGAGGATCCACTGGGTGTCCTGGGCGCTGGCGCCGAGGTCGCGGGCCATCGCGGGGACGGCCACGGTCAGCGCCATGCTGTCCACCACCAGCACCAGCGAGCTCAGGCAGAGCACGATCAGGATCCACCAGCGGCGTGGGTTGCGGTCTTCCATCGGACTGTCCCTTCGGGTTGCGCACACTGTTCCGGCGTTGCGAACACTGTATGCACTGCGGAACAGTGTGCGCAACCCCCGACTCCTGTACGCTCGATGCGAACGATGTACGCAGTAGGGCGTGCGAGAGCGCGGAGGAGAGTCATGGCTGCCAAGTCGAACCCGGTCCCGTCCGTGTGGGCCCGCCAGCAGGCCGAGCCGGAGCAGCCCGCGCTCAGCCGCCGGTCGATCGTCCGCGAGGCCATCGCGATGCTGGACGCCGACGGCATCGAGGCGCTGAGCATGCGCAAGCTCGGCACCCGGCTGAACGCGGGGGCCACCTCGCTCTACCGGCACGTCGCCACCAAGGACGAGCTGATGGAGCTCGCGGTGGACGAGGTCTTCGGCGAGATCGCGGTGCCGGCCGAGCCGGCCGTGGACTGGCGGGCCGGCGTGGTCGAGGCGGCCGAGGCCTTCCGGGCCACCGCGCTGCGGCACCCCTGGCTGGCCTCGGTGCTCGGCCAGGCGGGTCTGGCCTACCTCGGGCCCAATCTGATGGCCTTCACCAAGTGGCTGGCCGAGCTCTTCGCGACGGCGGGCTTCGCCGACCCGAGCCGGCCGGCGGAGCCCCTGCTCGCCTACGTGGTGGGCATGAGCACCACCGAGGCGGCCTGGCTCACCACGGTCGCCCGCTCGGGCGAGACCGAGGCGGAGTTCGTCGCCCGGCTGCTCCCGGCCGCCCAGGAGGCCTCGGGCGAACTGCTGCTGCCCGCCGACGTCGCCGCCGCCGATCTGGCCGGGCTCCGCGAGGAGAAGTTCCGGTACGGCCTGGACGTGGTGCTGGACGGACTGTCGATGCGGCTCTGAGCGCTGCGCGGGGGACGCCGGCGGGGCCGGCGTCCCCCGCCCAACGGCCCCGGGTCACCCGCTGAGGGCCGCCACCCAGCGCGCCAGCAGCTCGAAATCGGCCTCGGTCAGTCCCACCGCCGGGTCCACCCGGTGCGGCAGCGCCGGGGCGGGGTGGTGGTCGGCGATCCACCCGAGATCGGCCCGGGTGATCTCGTCGTCCACCCAGATGAACGGGCGCCCGGCGGCCCGGGCGACGATCGGCCGGGTTTTCCAGTGCCGCCCGGCGCGGGCGTCCAGGTCGTCCACGGCCGAGGGCTCCGGCCAGGGCAGCACCGGCAGCGGCGGCAGCCCGAGCAGCGGCGCGATGGCGAGGTTGGCCTCCTCGCCCCAGGTGGTCGCCCAGACCAGCTCGCAGCCGAGCCCGGCCAGCCGCGGCCCGACGGCCGGGTCCAGCCGCCCGAGCAGCGGGTTCCCGCCGGCCGGAGCGGTCGGCGACCGGGTGGCCGGCCCGCCGAACGGCAGCAGCGGTCCGTCCACGTCCAGGAAGAGCAGTGGCGTCTCCATGCCGGGAACCGTAGCGGCGCGTCGGTGCTTGCTTCTGCAAGCGCCCGAGTTAGCATGAGGGCATGGCTTCACTGAACGTCAGCTCGCTGGGTGAGTACATCCGCGAGCAGCGGCGGGCGGCGCAGTACTCGTTGCGCCAGTTGGCCGAGGTCGCGGGTGTGTCCAACCCGTACCTCAGCCAGATTGAGCGGGGACTGCGCAAACCGAGCGCGGAGATCCTGCAGCAGATCGCGAAGGCGCTGCGGATCTCGGCCGAGACGCTGTACGTCCAGGCCGGGATCCTGGAGGAGCGCCCGGCGGAAGGCGCGGACCTGCGGGCCGCGATCTTCGCGGACACGGCGATCAGCGAGCAGCAGAAGCACGCGCTGCTGGCCGTGTACGAGGCCTTCGTGACCGAGAACCGGTCGGCCGCGGGCTGAACCGGAGCGAGACGGAGAGGAAGGGCCGATGGCCACCACCGAGGAGATCCGCAACGAGATCCGCAAGACCCTGAGCGACCCGACGCCGCTCTACGCCCTGGCGGGCGTGGGCGACCTCGCCTACCGCAAGCTGCGCGAGGTCCCGGGCCGGGTCGAGGCGATGACCGCGGACCGCAGGGCCACCCAGGACGCGGCCGTGGCCCGGCTGCACGAGGCGCAGGGCAAGCTCGCCGAGGCCCAGGCCAAGGTGGCCGGGTCGATCAGCACGCTGCCCGCCGACCTGAAGGTGCTGCAGGAGAAGGCGCAGGTCTTCGCGCTGCAAGGGGCGGGCCGGGCGGCCGGGCTGGCGGTCCGGGCCAAGGAGGTCTACGACGAGCTGGCCGAGCGCGGCAAGGTCGTGGTGAACCGCCCGACCGGCCCCTGGGGCGAGTCGGTGTCCGAGTCGGTGACGGTGGAGCGGACCGAGCCGGTCACCCTGGACACCGAGGAGCCGGCGGCTCGGGAGGTCGCCGAGGCCGAGGTGGTCGAGACCGGGCAGCCGGCCGCCGAGCAGCGCCCGGCCGCCAAGCGCGCCCCGCGCTCCCGCAAGAACCCGGGCACCGAGCAGTAGCCGCGGTCGTTGGGCCGGGTGGGGTGCGGCGGCGGTTGCCGTCCCGCCCCACCCGGCAGGGTTGAGGAAGACCGTCGTGGGAAGTCAACCGGTGCGACGGCGGCGCGGTGCGAGTGAGGAGACCCTAGGTGCTGGCTTACCAGTTGCTGAACCCGTTCTGGTGGCTGTCGGTCGTGATCGTCCTGTTCAAGGCCTTCGCCCTGCTGGACGCCGCGACCCGGCCCGACCAGGGCTACCGCGCCGCGGGCAAGAAGACCAAGGGGTTCTGGCTGATCATCCTGGGCCTGGCTCTGGGCCTCGACCTGATCTTCGGCGCCAGCTTCACCACCAGCATGCTGACGCTGGCCGGGCTGGTGGCCGCGATCGTCTACATGGTGGACGTGCGGCCGGCCATCCGGGAGCTGACCGGCTGGAGCGGCCCGACCGACCGGCTGACCCGGGCGGTCCGCTCGCTCAGCCGCCGGGGCGGCGGCAACCGCTGGTGACGGCAGGTCAGCCGGCCGGGTGAGGAAGCGCGGGCGGGGGGGGGGGGGGGGGGGGGGGGGCCCCCGGGGGGGGGGGGGGGGGGGGGGGGGGGGGCGCGGCGCCCCCCCCCCCCCGCCGGGTGCTCGGTGCCGGGTCAGCCCATCAGCGGGTGCGGCTGGTTGCGCTCGAGCAGCAGCACGGCCACGTCATCGGTGAGCGCGCCGCCGTTCAGCTCCTCGACCTCGGCCAGCGCGCCGTCCACCAGGCGGCCGCGGGTGAGGCCGTGCGACTGGTGGTCGCCGATCAGGGCGATCAGGCCGTCCTGCCCGAGCCGCCGGGAGCCGGCGCCGACCCGGCCCTCGATCAGGCCGTCGGTGTAGAGCAGCAGGCTCCAGCCGGGTGGCAGCTCCAGGTGGAAGGGCGGCCAGGCGGCCTCGGTGTCGTCGCAGGGCAGCAGCCCCAGGGCCGGACCGGCCTGCTCGGTGGGCAGCACGGTCGGTGGCTCGGAGTCCGAGAGCAGCAGCGGAGCCGGGTGGCCGGCCAGGTAGACCTGGGCGTACTCGGTGGCCGGGCCCTCCGAGGGAAGCAGCTGCTGCCCCACGCCGGGCGCGGGCCTGGTGCTGAGCGCCTTCGCCCCGGTGACCGCCTGGTGCCCCGGCCGGTGGCCGGACGGCCCGCTCGGCGAGATCACCAGCATGCAGAGGGTCGCGAAGATCTCCTCGTTGCGCCGCTCGTGCTCCAGCACGTGCTGCAGCGTGGTGAGCAGGGCCTGCCCGGTCAGGCCGGCGAAGACCAGGGTGCGCCACGCTATCCGCAGCGCGACCCCGAGCGCGGCCTCGTCCGGGCCGTGGCCGCAGACGTCGCCGATCACCACGTGCACCGTGCCGTCGTCGGTGCGGACCGCGTCGTAGAAGTCGCCGCCGAGCAGTGCCCGGCGCCGGCCCGGGCGGTAGCGGCGGGTGAAGGAGAGCTCGGCGCCGTCCAGCAGCGGCGTCGGCAGCAGGTGGCGCTGCAGGCGGGCGTTCTCCTGCCCGCGCAGCTCGGCCTCGACCAGCCGGCGCTGGGACTCGTCGGCCCGCTTGCGCTCCACCGCGTAGCGCAGCGCGCGGGCCAGCAGCGGGCCGTCGGTGGCGTCCCGGACCAGGAAGTCCTGGGCGCCGGTGGCCACCGCGTCGGCGCCGAGCTGGGTGTCGGCGGCGTCGGTCAGCACCACCACGGCCGCGCCGGGCGCCAGCCGCAGCACCTCGCGCAGCCCGTCCAGCGGGTCGCGCTCCTCGGCCGGGGAGGCGGCACCCTCGGAGCCGGCGGGCTGGGCGCCGAGGTCGAGCAGCACGCAGCTGAAGTCGGAGGGCAGCTGCCGCCCGCGCTTGCCGATCGGGGCGAGCTGGGCGGCCGCCTCGGCCAGGCCGTGCGCCCGGTGCAGCTCGATCGGGGTGCCGCTGGCCGCGACCAGCTCCTCCAGCAGGCCGGCGCCGGTGCCGTCGTTCTCGATCGCCAGCAGCTTGAGCCCGCCGACCACCCGGTCCCCGCCGAAGGCCCGGCGGGTGGCCCGGGGGCCGGGCACGGCGACGGTGCCCGGGGCGGACTCGACGGTGCCCTCCGCGGTCGCGGCGGCGCGGTGCGGCATCCGCGCGGCGTCGGCGATGCCCTTGAGGTCGCCGAGGCCGGCGGCGAGGCCGCCGAGCCGGCCGAGACCCTCCAGGGTGTCCAGGCCGTGGATGGAGTTCAGTCCGTTCATGCCGTTCATGCCGTTCAGCGCGTCCTCGCCGACCGCCGGGGCGGCCGGATCAGGGCAGGGCGCACCGAGGCACTGGCGGACGCCAGCGGCTGCCGGGGCACCGGACCGGCTCTCGGCGCCGAGTCCTCGCCCGTCTCCCGTAGCGGGCACGGATGCTTCCTCCTCTTCCCTGACGGGGTAACGGCTGCCGTCCGCGCGCAGTGCCCGGCGGGCACCGCGAGTCAGGGAACCTTTCGCGACCATAACGTGATCTCCGGGGAATTCCTTGGCTGGCCGCCGTGGATGTGGTTATTGCCACGCTGGTGGCGGGGGTGATGGCTAGCGTGTGGGGCGGGTGCCGGGTTCCGGTCCGGCCTGCGACGAGGAGCTGACGGTGACACAGATCACACTGGTCCAGGGTGATATCACGAAGCAGTGCGTTGATGTCGTGGTGAACGCCGCCAACAGCTCGCTGCTCGGCGGCGGCGGGGTGGACGGCGCGATCCACCGCGCCGGCGGCCCGCGCATCCTGGCCGAGTGCCGGGATCTGCGGGCCTCGCACTACGGCGGGGGTCTTGCGGAGGGGCAGGCGGTGGCCACCACGGCCGGTGATCTGCCGGCCAAGCATGTGGTGCACACCGTCGGCCCCGTGTACCTGGACGAGTCGTTCGAGCGCGGGGCGGAGCTGCTGGCGTCCTGCTACCGGCAGTCGCTCCGGTCGGCGGTGGAGCTGGGTGCCCGGAGTGTCGCGTTTCCGGCCGTCTCGACCGGGGTGTTCGGGTGGCCGATGGAGTCGGCGGCGCGGCTCGCGCTGACGACCGTGCTGGCCGAGGTGGGTGATGGGGAGTCGGAGGGGCTGGCGGAGGTGCGGTTCGTGCTGTTCGGTGCGGAGGCGTACGGCGTGTTCGAACGGGTCTTGCGGGAGCTGACCGAGGACGGCCCGACCGGCTGAACCGGCTGGTGGTGCCGCTCTGCACGAGTCAAGGAGCCTCGGGTGGACTGTCCCAATGGTGACCTGATCGAGCGTCAACACGCCAGAGGAATTCGATAACTCGTTCGAGTGAATCGAGTGACGGCCCCTGTGTATCGAACCCGCGTCACGGGCCGTTCGCCCGGACGTTCGCCCGGCCCGGCGTCCTGACCGCCCGTCAGGGCGCCAGCGCCGCCCAGGCCACCGTGACCTCGCCCTGCCGCCACCGCCGCGGCGAGTCGGTCAGCGGCCACCGCCCGGCCAGCGCCGCGCAGGCCGCCGCCCACCGCTGCCGCGCCCCGAACGCCCCGTACGGCGCGGCCGCCGCCCAGGCCCGGTCGAAGTCCGCCAGGAAGGCGTGCACCGGCCGCCCCGGCACGTTGTGGTGGATCAGCGCCTTCGGCAGCCGCTCGGCCAGATCGGAGGGCCGCTCCAGCCCGGCCAGCCGGGCCGCGAAGGTCACCGTGCGCGGCCCCTCCGGCCCGAGCGCCACCCAGACGTGCCGCCGCCCCACCTCGTCGCAGGTGCCCTCGACCAGCAGGCCGCCCGGCGCCAGCCGCGCGCAGAGCCGCTGCCAGACCGCCTCCACCGCCTCCTCCTCGTACTGCCGCAGCACGTTGGCCGCCCGGATCAGCAGCGCGTCGGCCCCGTCCAGCGGCACCTCGAAGCCGCCCCGGCGGAAGGTGAGGCCGGGTGGGCGGGCGTACGGCAGGGCGGCGGCCACCCGGGCCGGCTCGATCTCGATCCCGACCGTGCGGACGTCCGGCCGGACCGCCGCCAGCCGCCCGGCCAGCTCCACCGCGGTCCACGGCGCCGCACCGTAGCCGAGGTCCACCGCGACCGGCGGGCCGTCCGCCCGGAGCAGCCGCGGGCCCAGCGCGTGCACGATCCAGCGGTCCATCCGCCGCAGCCGGTTGGTGTTGGTGGTGCCCCGGGTCACGGTGCCGACCGGCCGGGCGGTCCGGGCCGTGGTCCCGAACGCACCCGGGTCGAACGAAGCAGCCATGCCCCGCAGGGTACGCGGCGGCCGGTCGGACGAGTCGATCGTCACGGCGCAAGCGGGAATGCGCCCTCGTCCTCGTCGGTTGTCGGGCTGGTGGACCGGGAACGGCGGTCGGCGGCCCAGCGCAGCAGAGAGGCATCAGTCAGGTGATCCAGCACCCCGTGTCGTGGCGGGACCGGCACTCGGCGCCGCGCGGCCGCCTGCACGCCTTCGGCTCCTCCGGGCGCGGGCGGCGTCCGCGCCGGATCGCGATGCTGAGCGTGCACACCTCCCCGCTGCACCAGCCGGGCACCGGCGACGCGGGCGGGATGAACGTCTACATCGTCGAGCTGGCCAAGCGGCTGGCCGCGATCGACATCGAGGTCGAGGTCTTCACCCGCTACACCTCCTCCGACCTGCCGCCGACCGTCGAGCTGGCGCCCGGGGTGCTGGTCCGGCACGTGACCGCCGGCCCGTACGAGGGGCTGGTCAAGGAGGACCTGCCGGCCCAGCTCTGCGCCTTCACCCACGGCGTGCTGCGCACCGAGGCCGGCCACCGCCCCGGCCACTACGACCTGGTGCACTCGCACTACTGGCTCTCCGGCCAGGTCGGCTGGCTGGCCGCGCAGCGCTGGGGCGTGCCGCTGGTGCACACCATGCACACCATGGCCAAGGTCAAGAACGCCGCGCTGGCCGAGCAGGACACCCCCGAGCCCGCGGCCCGGGTGATCGGCGAGACCCAGGTGGTGGACGCGGCCGACCGGCTGATCGCCAACACCGCCGACGAGGCCGGCGAGCTGGCCTTCCACTACGGCGCCCGGCCGGACCAGCTGGCCGTGGTGCACCCCGGGGTCAACCTGGACCTCTTCCACCCCGGCGAGCCCGGCGCCCAGCGGGCCGCCCGGGCCGAGCTGGGCCTGCCGCAGGACGCGGTGGTGCTGCTCTTCGCCGGCCGGATACAGCCGCTGAAGGCGCCGGACGTGCTGCTGCGGGCGGCCGCCGTGCTGCTGGAGCGGCGGCCCGAGCTGCGCGAGCGGCTGGTGGTGCCGGTGGTCGGCGGCCCGTCCGGCAACGGCCTGGCCAAGCCGCAGAGCCTGCAGAAGCTCGCCGCCGAGCTGGGCATCAGCGACGTGGTGCGGTTCCACCCGCCGGTCGGCCAGGCCGAGCTGGCCCGCTGGTACCGGGCGGCGACGGTGCTGGTGATGCCCTCGCACAGCGAGTCCTTCGGCCTGGTGGCGCTGGAGGCGCAGGCCTGTGCCACGCCGGTGGCGGCGGCCGCGGTCGGCGGCCTGCCGGTGGCGGTGCGGGACGGCGAGAGCGGCACCCTGGTGGACGGCCACGACCCGGCCGCCTGGGCCCGCGCCCTGGAGCCGTACGCGCTGCGGCCCGAGCTGGTCGCCCGGCAGGGCGTGGCGGCGGCCCGGCACGCGGCCGGCTTCGGCTGGTCCGCCGCGGCGGCCGCCACCGCCGAGGTCTACGCGGGGGCGATGGCCGGTTCGGCCGGCCGCCTCGGGCTGCGCCGCCGGCTGGTGTGACGGGCGGCGCGCGCCCGGGTCCTGGGCCGCGCCCGCTACCTGCCGGTAGGTTCTCCGGCATGGCAATCCGTACCAAGGACCGGGCCCGGGCCGAGCTGGCCGCGGCGCTGGACGAGACCGGGGCGGCCTGGGAGCCGGCCGCCGCCGACCCCTACACCCTGGTGGTGGCCCTGCCCGGCACCCGCAAGCTGAGCACCGCCTGCGCGCTGCGGATCGGCGACCACACCCTCTCGGTGAACGCCTTCGTGATCCGCCGCCCGGACGAGAACCACGAGGCGGTGTACCGCTGGCTGCTGGAGCGCAACACCCGGCTCTCCGGGGTGGCCTACGCGCTGGACGCGCTGGGCGACGTCTACCTGACCGGCCGGCTGCCGCTGGACGCGGTCACCCCCGGGGCGGTGGACCAGCTGCTCGGCGCGGTGCTGGCGGCCGCGGACGAGCCCTTCGACACCCTGCTGGAGCTGGGCTTCGCCGGCGCGATCCGCCGCGAGTGGGAGTGGCGGACCAAGCGCGGGGAGTCCACCCGCAACCTGGCCGCCTTCACCCACCTCGCCGACCGCCCGGCCGCGGAGCAGGACTGAGCGCTCAGCCCGCGGCCCGCACCACCGAGGCCTCCTCGGCCCGGCGCGCCACCAGCAGGTAGCCGATCCCGGCCACCGTGCCGAGCAGCGCGCAGCCGCCCCAGACCGCGTCCGCCCCGGCGCCGTCCAGCAGCAGGCCGCCGAGCAGCGGGCCGAGGAACGAGGCCGCCGACCAGGCCAGCGAGGCCACGCCCTGGTAGCGGCCGCGGGCGTGGGCCGGCGAGAGCTCGGCGACCAGGCTCATGTTGCTGGGCATCTGGATGATCTCGCCGACCGTCCAGACCGCCACGGTGAACGCGAAGAAGAGCGCCGAGGAGCCGGCGAAGGCGGCCAGCGCGACGCCCCAGCCCGCCAGCAGCGCCCCGGCCATCAGCAGCCGGGCCCGGTCCCGGCCCTGGATCAGCCGGGTGACCGGGATCTGCAGCAGCACGATCAGCAGCCCGTTCAGCCCGATCACCAGGCCGTACTGAGTGGTGCTCAGCCCCGCCCGGCCCATCACCACGGCCAGCGTGGTGCTGCCCTGCTGCATCACCATCGCGAACAGGAAGGTCATCGAGACCAGCGCGATGAACCGCCCGTCCCGGAACACCGTGGCCAGGCTGACCCGCGGCGCCGCGACCCGTTCGGCCGCGGGGGCGGCGGCCGCGGCGGGCCGCGACTCGGGCACCTTGGCGAAGACCACCAGCGCGCAGGCCAGCGTGGTGGCCGCGTCGGCCAGGAAGAGCAGCAGGTAGCCGTGGACCGCGATCAGCCCGGCCACCGCGGCCGAGACGCCGAAGCCGATGTTGATCGCCCAGTAGTTGAGCGAGAAGGCCCGCACCCGGTCGGTCGCGGGCACCACGTCGGCGATCACCGCGGAGATCGCCGGGCGGGCCGCGTTGCCGCTCAGCCCGGTGAGGAAGGCGACCGCGGCGATCGCCAGCTGGCCGCGGGAGAAGCCCAGCGCGGCGGTGGAGAGCGCGGTCAGGGTCTGCGCGGCCAGGATGGTGGGCCGCCGCCCGATCCGGTCGGCCAGCACCCCGCCGGTCAGCGAGGCGATCGCGGAGCCCAGGCCGTAGAGCGAGGCCACGGCGCCCGCGTAGCCGGCCGAGTAGCCGCGCACGGCGGTCAGGTACAGAGCGAGGAACGTGACGACGAACCCGCCGAGCCTGTTCACCAGGGTGCTGGTCCAGAGCCACCAGAACGCGGACGGCAGGCCGCCCACCGACTCGGTGGCCGCGGCGCGAATTCTGGCGGGCAACCGGGTGGCGGCTGCGGGCATGGGGGCTCCCGGATCGGCAGGTGCCCCGGTGAGCGGCGTGGGGTGACCGGAGACCGGGGCAGTAAGTGGCTCATGCGATGTGCACACATTACAGAGCTGCCGCGCCCCAGGCCAGGGGTTTATAAGGACGCACTAAGCTGTCGCCCATGGCTGACACGACCTACCGACTGATCCTGCTCCGCCACGGCGAGAGCGAGTGGAACCAGAAGAACCTCTTCACCGGCTGGGTCGACGTCGACCTCAACGAGAAGGGCGAGAAGGAGGCGGCCCGCGGCGGCGAGCTGCTGGCGGCCGAGGGCCTACTGCCGGACGTGGTGCACACCTCGCTGCTGCGCCGGGCCATCCGCACCTCGCAGATCGCGCTGGACAAGGCCGACCGCCACTGGATCCCGGTCAGCCGCAGCTGGCGCCTGAACGAGCGCCACTACGGCGCGCTGCAGGGCAAGGACAAGGCGCAGACCCTGGCCGAGTTCGGCGAGGAGCAGTTCCAGCTCTGGCGCCGCTCCTACGACACCCCGCCGCCGGTGCTCGAGGACGGCACCGAGTACTCGCAGTCCGGCGACGCCCGCTACGCCGAGATCCCCAGCGAGCTGCGCCCGCGCACCGAGTGCCTGAAGGACGTCGTCGACCGGATGCTGCCGTACTGGTACGACGCGATCGTGCCGGACCTGGCCGCCGGCCGCACCGTGCTGGTCACCGCGCACGGCAACAGCCTGCGCGCGCTGGTGAAGCACCTGGACGGCATCTCGGACGAGGCGATCGCCGGCCTGAACATCCCCACCGGCATCCCGCTGGTCTACGAGCTGGACGCGGACTTCAAGCCGGTCACCGCCGGCGGCCGCTACCTGGACGCCGAGGCCGCCGCGGCCGCGATCGAGGCCGTGAAGAACCAGGGCAAGAAGTAATCAACTTGCCGGTATGGCCCCTGACCTGCGCGAATGGCGCAGATCAGGGGCCGTCGCCGTTCCTGGGCCGCCTGTGGGCCGTCAGCCCTGATGATCTTGGGATCGGAATACGGCCTCGATCGCCTTGCGGGCCCGGTTCCGGCTGTCCGGCATGAGGTGGGCGTAGACCTTGAGGGTCAGCCCCGGATCGGCGTGGCCCAGGTACTCGCTGACGGCCTTGATGCTCTCCCCGGCGTCCAGCAGCACCGAGGCGTAGAAGTGCCGCAGGGCGTGCATGCCGTCTTCCCGGGCAGGGGCGTACCGCTCGCCCCTGGCCGGCGCCGGGATGGCCCCGGCGGCCACCAGGGCGGGCTTCCAGTGGTCCTCGTTCAGCACGTTGCGCCAGACGTGGCCGCCCGCGGGCCCCGTGAACAGCAGCCGCCGGGTGACCGGCGGGCCGCCGAGTTTCATCCACGGGAGCGTGATCGAGACCGGCGGGCACCGCCTCATGTGCTCGCGCAGCGACTCGGCCACCGGATCGGGGAGCGGGACGTCCCGCAGCTTGCCGCCCTTCGGCGGGGCGAAGACCGGTTTGCTTCGGCTCAGCTTGAGCTGGTGGGTGACGTGGAGCTGGCCGTCCTCGAAGTCGAGCGACTCGACAGCCAGGCCGAGCATCTCGCCCTGCCGCAGCCCGCAGCCGGCTCCGAGGTCCACCAGCGTCCGGTACCGCTCAGTCAGCGCGGCCCGGACGGCGAGCACCCGGGCCAGCTCCCATGGCACCACCCGCTTCGCGCCGACCACCGGTGGCCGGACCGTCCGGGCGTCGCAGGGGTTCCGGGGCAGGTGCCCGTCGTCAACGGCCGCGCTGAGCACCGCCCGGACGTTGGAGAAGATCACCCGGGCGTACGATCCCGAGATCGGGGACGCCTCCAGCCTGCCGACCATGTCCCGGATGTGGCTCGGCTGGAACGACCCGAGCGGGCGCATGCCGACCAGCGGGAAGGCGTGCCGCCGCAGCTGCGACTGCATCGACGCCTGGGTGTTCGGGTCGCCCACTTGGCTGGCCAGGAACCGTTCGGCGAACTCCTGGAAGGTGGTCCGGGCGGCTCGCGGGTCGATGTACTGGCCGCGTGCCATGTCGGCCTCGATCTGGGTGAGCCAGTCTTCAGCCTTGCGCTTCTGGCGGTCGGGGAAGGACTGGCTCGTCTCCTTGCCGTCGGGGCCGATGTAGCGGGCCCGGTAGCGCATGCCGGTGCCGTAGCGGTCGGTCTTGACCCGGCGAGGCTTGCCGTCGGGTCCGGTCTCGGTCTTGTACCAGCGGTCTTGGACGTGTCCGGCCATGGGCCAGCTCCTTGGCTGTGGGTGTGGGTGTGGGTGTGGAGGGCAGGGAGGGAGGCGGCTGGGCCGCGCGGGTGCGTTGTGGGCGCGGCCGGCGGGCGGTGCGGTGCCGCCTCCCTGGCTCCCTGGATCGGTGTCTGTGCCGGTCAGGGGAGGGATTTGGGGGCAGGGAGGCGGTCAGGGAGAACTCCCTGTCTCCATGCCGGTTCCCTGGTGGTTCAGGCGGCTTGGTCGCTCTGCTGGGCGACCCATGCGGCGACGGCGGCGGGGTCGTAGCGCAGGTGTCGGCCGACGCGGAAGCCGGGCGGGCCGGTGTGCTTGCGGCGCCACTGGTAGACGGTCTCCACGGAGGGGAGGCTGAACATGGACGCGATGTCCTCGGGGGTGAGGTAGCGGGTGGGGAGCGCGGGCGGTTCGGGCTGGGCGGTGTCGAGCGGGATGATGCGGGTGACGGTGGGTCGCTGACGGTCGCTCACCTGGTCTCCTCTGGTGGAGCACCAGCGCGGCGGGGGCGGCTGCCCCATGGCCGCGAGGGACCGTTCGTGGGGCCGATGCCGGGAGTGCGCTAGGTGCTAGATGGCCGGTCAGGGGCGGGGTGGTGCGCTAGCGGGGGTGCTAGGTCTAGCGGGTTGGACCGCTAGGCCTTGGTGGCTTGCTGGGGTGGTTGTGGTGACGGGGCGTAGCCGTGGCGGTCGGTCGGACCGTGGCGTGTGGTTGGCGGGCGGGATGCGAATTTCGCATCGCGTATTCGCGTCGGGTTGTGTATTTCGGGGGCCCTATGCGTAGGGGCGCGCCCGTGCGCGCGCGAGGGTGGGGCGCGGTTGTGAATTTCCACGGAGGGCTCCGGAGGGGTCTGGGGAGGGGGCCCGGGGGTTGCCCGGGGTAGTCGGTGGTGGGGCGTCAGGCGGGGCGCCGGAGGGGGCGTCAGGTGCGTCAGGTCGGGCGTCAGGCGGGGCGTCAGGAGCGTCAGACGGGCCTCGCGCGCACGTATGACCCGGGGGTTTGGGCCGGTTCGGCGTCAGACGCGTCTGACGCGTCAGGGCCGTCAGGTGCGTCAGTTCGGGGCTGCCCGGATGGTGCGGAGGGGCGTTCACTCGGCTTGCCGGCTCGGGCGCTGCCCCGAGGAGAAGCGCTCCTCCTTGGCGAGGACAGGCGGTGGTTGGTCACGCGGTCCGGCCGTTTCGTCACGGGTTTCGTCACGGTCTCGGTTGGTGGTGAGCGGGCCCGGGGTGTGGTGGCCGGTGGTGTGCCGTGTGGGGTGTGCCGGGGTGTGTGCCGTCCTTGGCACACACCCGTTCGTGTGGGGATTCGTGCTGTGCGGCGGCGCCGGGTGTGCCGGGTGTGCCGTCCAGTTCTCTGGACGCTGGCCGGTTGGTGGGGAGCGGGCTCGGGGGGTGGTGGCCGGTGGCGGGGTGCTGGTCGTGGGTGCGGTGCGGGTGGTGGCCGGCTGCTGCTGGGTGATGGTCATCGGGGTCCGTCTCGGGTTCGGGGTGGTCCGGAAAGGCTGGAAAGGTCAGAAGGCCGTGTGAGCTGGGGTTTTGGCTGGCGGAAAGCCGTCCGGAATGGTCCGGGAAGGGTCCGGGAGGGGCGGTGGTCTGCGCGGCGGGGCGGGAGAAGCGCTCTTTCCGCCCCGCGCGGTCGGGTGTGCTCGCCGGTCTGCCCGGATCGCTCGGCTGTCGTGGACCAGCAAGAGGAGCACCCGGGGCGGGGCGGTGGTGCTCTTCTTGCTGTCGGCTCGGTGCTGCTCGGCTGGCGGACCGGTCCGGAAAGGCTGGAAAGGTCGGAAAGCGGGTTGACCTGGGGTTTTGGCTGGCGGAAAGCGGTCCGCGATGGTCCGGGAAGCGTTCCCGCCGGGCTGGGTAGCGTTCCCGGGCGGTCCGGCCGGGGCTTCCCGGACCATTCCGGACGGCTTTGCGCCGCGCGTTTGGGCTGGTCAGCGGCCTTTACGGCCCTTCCGACCTTTCCGGACCGGTCCGGGAAGCTCAGTCGGGGTCGGCGGGGGCGTAGAGGTAGATCGTCTGCGGGCGGCCCTCGCCGGGGATCTGGACGGCGCCGTAGCCGGGCAGCTGGCACAGCCGGGCGGTCAGCTCGCTTCGCCAAGGGGCGCTGTAGCGCTTGAACATCACCTGGACCCGGGACTGGGTGAGCCCGGAGGAGCCGGCGGCCTTCACGGCGGCGGCGAGCTTGTCCAGGTTCGGGTCACCGGTGGTCTGGGCGGCCGGGCCGAGGATGTGGGCGGCGCTGGCGCGGGCGTAGCGGACCAGCGCCCATGCCGCGCTCAGGTGCGGGCGGTCGATGCGGTCGGTGCCGTCCAGCAGGGCGTAGACCATGGCCACGCGCTTGGCGTAGGGGGCGGCGCGGGCGGTGAACTCCGCCAGCGGCCCGTCATCGTCGTCCCCGGCCGACAGGGCCGGGTAGACCTCAGAGCGCCACAGCTGCGCGGCATCGTCGGTGAGCTGTACTTCGCCGACCCGCCGCGCGGCGGCGAGGGTGGTGCGCCACTGCTCGCCGAGCTGGTCCATCAGCTCGGCCGGGGCGCCAGTGGCGTCCGGCAGCAGGAGGTTGCGGTGGACGAAGACGGGCAGGAAGCGGTTGTAGGTGCCGCCGGCCATCTCGGAGTCCTGCATCTTGGCGCGCAGCTCGCGGGGGCTGATGTGGCCGATGATCGCGATGTGCGGGGCGGTGGCGCGCAGGGCCTCGCGGTTCATCACCCCGAGGTCTTCGCCGTTCCAGGCCTGCCGCAGGATGCCGCCCAGCGAGGCGCCCTCGCGGCGGGAGCGGGCCATCGTGACCCCGTACTCCGACTCCACGACCCACAGCCGCTTGTCCATCACCCCGCCGCTGACCTTGCCGGTCTTCGGGTCGGTCACCGGGTCGGCCACCGCCTCGATCAGGCCTTCGCCGGAGGAAAGGCCGGTCGGGGTCTGGGTGGCCAGGAACTCCGGCACGGCGGCGGCGAACAGGCGGCGGACGGTGCTGGAGGCGGCGCCCTTGCGGCCGGCGGAGGTGGCCCCGACGGTGAGGGCCCAGATGATGGCGGGGTGGCGGTCGTTGCCGATCCACAGGAACGGACCCGACCCGATCACAGCCCCTCCGGCCGAGAGGAGGTTGACCAGGACGCCGACGGGGTCGGCTTCGGTGGTGGGGTCCAGGGCCCGCACGGTGTCGCCGACGCGGCCGGTGAACACCTCCGGGTCGGGCACGGGGCCGGGTCGGTCGGGCCGGTCCAGGCCGTCGGCGGGGTCGTAGAGCGGGTTCGCGGGTGGTCGGGCGGGGTCGGTGTCGGGGACCAGGTGCAGGTCCACACTCATCGGACAGCCTCCACGGGTGCGTGCAGTCGGGGTGCCGGTCGGGTGCTCACCAGGGCCGATCCTCCCGCTTAAGAGGGCTCTTAAGGCAGGGCGGGCGGGTCCGCAGCGTGCGACCGGTCGGGTGGTCGGGCCTCTTTGCTGATCAGCAAAGAGGGGGGTGGAGCGGGCGGTGGGTCCGCTCCGGGGCCGGGGTGGACACCTGGTGGTCGGTCGGGTGTCCACCTGGCGGGTCGGGTGGACACCGGGCCGGTGGTCGGGGTGTTCACCGGTGCTCACGGGTGTTCACCACGACCGCTCACCGGGGGCCCGGGGAGGGAAGAGACCACCCCCGCCCGGGGGCGGGTGGCCTCTTCCACCCGGCGTTTCAGGGACGGTCCGGGGCGCTTCAGGCCCGGGTGAACACCTGCTGGTCGGGCGGGTGTTCACCGGTGCTCACCGGCTGCTCACTGCCCCGGCCGGGGCTGCCCGCTTCACCCCCGCGAGGGGGTGTTTCAGGCGTGACCTGCGGCGTTTCAGCTACGGGCCGGGCGTTTCAGCGGCAGCCGGCTGGGCTTCAGGGACGGCTGCCGCCGCAGGTGGTGAGCGGTGGAGCCTGCCCGATGGGCCCGGGTGAGCACCCGGTGAACACCGGTGAGCGGTGCCCGGCGCCGGGTGAACACCCCGGGTGTCCACCCGTTCGGAGCGGGTGTCCACCCGGTGTCCACCCGGGCCCGAAGCGCCCCGGAGTGGCCCTGAAATGAGCGGCCGTGAGCGAGTGGTGAGCGGTACTCAGGCCGCTTCGGCGAGCTGCTGCTGAACGCGCTGGCCGTGGAAGACCGTGTCGAAGTGGGCGCCCATCTCCGGGCAGTCCTCCACCGACACGCCGTAGAACCGGGCCCCGCCGCTCGTCTCCACGACCAGCGGGGTGGCCAGGTCGAAGCGGAAGCGGTGCCGCTCGGCGACGAAGTGCACGAAGCGGCGCCGCTGCCAGTCGGGCATCAGCCGCTTCATCCGCTCCCGCCGCTCCCGCTCCCACGCGGTGGACGGCTTGGGCACCATCAGGTGCTGCTCACGGGCGAACTCCGCCGCCGCGAACACCAGCTCCTCCACCGAGACCCGGGAGGCGCCCAGTGCGATCGCTTCCGAGACCTGCTCGGCCGACAGCGGCGCGGCCCGGTAGTCGTCCTGCCTGCGGCGCGCCAGCACCTCGTCACCGGCCAGGTAGAGCGCCACCGCCCGCTCGTCCTGGCTCATCAGCCGCGACGTCGCGTTCGTGTACCACTGCGACACCATCAGGCTGTGCGCCCGGGACCAGGCGACCGCGACGTCGAGCTGACCGCTGGCCTCGGCGGTCAGCTGAAGCATCTCGCGCGCCCAGCCGTCCAGCTCGGCCACGCCGTGGGTCTCCAGCACCCTTCCCACCGTTGCGATCAGGTCCAGGTGGGTCGGGTTCTGCGGGAGACGGTCCTGCGCCTCGAACAGCGCGGTCGCGACCTGGAGCCGGTTCAGCTCCACCCCGCCGACCGCGGTCTTCGGCAGCCGCTGACCCGGCCGGCGCCGGTCCTGGACCGACACCCGGTCCACCAGCGACGACACCGACGCCAGTCGAGAAACAGTGAGCGTTGCAGGCATGATGGAACTCCCTTCGTGGGGCATGGAGCGGCGACTGTCTTGGCGGATGGGTGCCGCTCCACTGCATTTCTGTGGGGCTTCCTTGCGAGACCTAGAGTGCTCTAGGTCGCTCTAGCGTGTCAAGCGATCGACCTAGGTGTGTTAGAGCGCTTTAGGGAGTAGCCTGACGGCATGACTCTGGTTCAGGACGAGAGACCGCCGTACGTGCAGGTCGCCGATACCCTCCGGGCCGAGATCGCCTCGGGGGAGCACCAGCCAGGGGCCAAGCTGCCCTCGGTGAAGAAGCTGGCAGAGCGATTCGGCATCGCCGACATGACCGTTCAGTCTGGGCTCCGCGTACTGCGGGAAGAAGGGCTCATCGTGTCCAGTGCTGGACGCGGGACCTTCGTCCGCAGCGACGTGGACCTGTCGGCCATTGGCGCCGGAGCGGCGCCGGCCGAGGATGACGTCCGTGTACAGCTCGCTCATCTCACCTCCCAGGTTGGCCAGCTGGCGGCTCGGATCGAGGAACTTGAGCGGCGCGTAATCGCTCCGTCCGTTCCTGACTAACCATCGGCTAACAGCGAGTGTGCGGCCAGTGACACCAGCAGGGGGTCGCCGGTGACAGGGCTGGTGTCACTGCCCTGTCACCCCCTGCTGTCCAGGGCTTTTGCAGTGCAAGACTCATCACAGGCACCACCCCAGAGGGAGGGCACCATGAGCTTGGACAGGCCCGCATGGGCGCGACGCATGACCGCAGAGCGCGAAGCGCGGGAGTGGTCGCAGACGGACGTGATCAAGGCACTCCGGGCCCATGCGCCCGAGGAACTGCCGGCCAACGCGAGCTTGCTCCGGCAGTGGAAGCGCTGGGAGTCGGGAGAGGTCATGCCGAGCGACTTCTACCAGCCGATCATCGCCGCCACCTTCGGCACGGTGACGCACGCGCTGTTCCCGGTCAGCAGCCGGCGGGACGGCAACGCCGAGATTGCCGTGGTCAGCGGCATGGAGACGCTGGACATCATCAGCCGCCTTCAGGCGTCGGACGTGGACAACGCCACGTTGGACGCGCTCCGGATCACGACCGACCGGCTCTGCTCCGAGTACGCCCAGCTGCCGCCGGATCAGCTGGCGGTTGAGGGGCGGCAGTGGCTCAAGCGGGTCGCGGCTCTGCAGTCGCAGCGGCTGACGCTGGCTCAGCACCGGGAAGTGCTGGCGCAGGCGGGATGGCTGGCGCTGCTGGTGGGGTGTGTCGAGTACGACATGGGCGACCGCCGCGCGGCTGAGTCCACCCGGCGCGCGGCGCTGTCCCTCGGGGCCGAAGCCGAGCACGCCGGGATCCAGGGGTGGGCGCACGAGATGCGCGCCTGGTTTGCCGTCACGGCCGGGGACTACCGCGGCGTGCTCGCAGCGTCGAACGCGGGCACCGGAGTGGCTGCGCAGCAGGGCGTGGCTGTGCAGCTGGCAGCCCAGGAGGCCAAGGCGTGGGCGCGGCTCGGCGACCGTCGACAGGCCGAGGTGGCACTGGACCGTGGCCGCCGGCTGCTGGAAGGGCTGCCCTACCCCGAGAACCTGGACAACCACTTCGTGGTAGATCCGGCGAAGTACGACTTCTACGCCATGGATGCGTACCGGCTGCTCGGGGAGAACAAGCTCGCCCGGACCCTGGCTGAGGAGGTGATCCGGGCCAGCACCGACTACGACGGCACCGAGCGGTCGCCGATGCGGATCGCTGAGGCCCGGCTGACGCTCGGCGTGGTCGCCGCGCGGGAGGGGGACCTCGAAGGCGCCATCAACTACGGCGAGTGGGCGCTCCGGGGCGAGCGTCAGTCCTTGCCGTCCATCCTCGCCGTCAGCAAGGAGCTGGCCACCGTGGTCGGCAGGAACTACGCCGAAGCCCCAGAGACGCGCTCGTACCTGGACCACCTGAACACCCTGGCCAGGGTCGGCGCGTAGGCGCGGGCTATTGGGGCCGTTCAGCGAAGGCGCGGATTGCCTTTTCAGACCAGAGCTTGCCGGACGCGAGGTGGTAGAGCGGCTGCGGAAAGTCGGGAGAGGTGGCTCGCTGGTGGACGTTCTGGCGTGACGTTCCGAGGATCTCGGCCGCCTCTTTGGCACACACGAGCGCAGGGAGGCCGTTGTCGGCCTCTCGACGCTCAGCCTCGCTGGAGATCATCGACTCGACGGCGACAAGTACACGCCCGGTTTTGGTGAACTCGTCCACAAGGTAGTGGAGCGTCGGCTCAAGATGAGCGAGCGCCTTCAGAGGCTGATCGACCGGCGCGGACAGGTACACAGTGCACTGGCCCAGCTGGGGCGCGTTGAACACCGATCCCTCATGGGCGTCCAATACCCTCTCGGTCAGCTCCTCGATCTCCTCGATCGACAGCATCGGTCCGGAGAAGACGGCCTTAACGAGCGGCTCACTCATTGTCGGGCTCCTGGCGACGTAGAGATCGTTTCTGCTTTTGAGTGGGGGGAGGCCAAGGTAGGCCAGCTGCCCTAACGGCGCAGATCAGGTCTCTCCATCTGCGCCCCGGCCTGCCGGGTGTCTTTGGGTATTGGCCGACGTAGTTTCCGTCCCAGTCGAAGAAGCGTCGGTAGCCGCTGGCTGAGATCTCGACTCGCCATCCCTGGTTCTCGACATAGCTGATGAGCTTGCCGATGTCGTCCATGGTCTGCCCCTGCTTGACGATCGTCAATGACGGAAACGTCACATCCTCTCTTCGATCATGCGCGTGCGAGATGCCGTCTGCGCGCGGGCAGATGCGCACGGCGCGGCGCAGGCTAGGAGGGGCGGACTGGGGCTCTGTCGTCAGCTGAGGACGTCGTCATAGCGGCCGGCGAAGAGCGCGGCTCGCATCTCGTAGAGTCGCGCCAGCACGGCCAGAGCATGCTCCGTGTCCGCGTAGCTGTCTCTGATGACCGCGATGCGGGCGGCGTCTTCCAGGACACGCCAGGCGTTCTTTCGGCGGTGAGCGCGGGTGTGGCGTACGTCGCTTCGCATGTAAGTCCCTGCCGCGCTGAGCGATGCCGCGATCAGCGCGAGAAGGGCGGCGGGAATGCGAGCGTCGGAGGACGCCAGTCCCGTGGCGCCGGACAGCGTCGCCAGCACCACGGCCGGCAACCCTACGGCTACGTCGGCGGCCGCCCAGAAGCGTGCGCGCTGACGGGCGTGCCTGCTCTTTGCGGCTGCCTCCGACGCCAGCCGCTCTAACTCGGCCCGAACCCGGGCGAGCTGCTGTGAGTCACCCGAAGCTGGCTGCCGTTCTGTCTCGCCCGTCGTCACGTCCTCATGGTGGCAGCCGTTCGGCGGCTCGTGTCGGGAGATGTTCAGACTGCCGGGAGACGCCCAACACAGGGGGGTGCCTTGGCCCCGCAGCTGGTCGAGGTCGGGCTATCCCGGGCCGTCCCTGGGCCGTCCGGTGCCAATCAACACCGACCAACGATGACAGGCAACAACAGCTCCGCCCCTGGTCAGACGGCATCGACCAGGGGCGGAAAAGCTGGAGACGAGACCCAGGGCAAGAAGTAACCCGCACGCCGGAGCGGCCCCTGACCTGCGCGAATGGCGCGGGTCAGGGGCCGTTGCGCTGTCTCAGTGGCCGCAGCAGCCGCCGGTGGCGCCGCCGCACTGGCAGGGGGAGCCGGACTGGCAGCCGCAGCCGCAGCCCGAGCCGCAGCCGCAGGCGCCGAGCAGGACCAGCTCGCGACCGGCGGCGCGGGCCGGCTCGGGGTCGGGAACAGGCCGGGCGTTGGTGGTGGTCATGGTGCGGTGCCCTCCTCGATCGGGACGGGCGGCGGTAGGCGTTCGCCCGCTCATCGAGTGAAGCGCCGGGATTGACGGAGCGTCAACGGGCGCGCGGGAGTGGGGGGTCGGCGGCACCGTGCGCCCCCGCCCCCGCGCGCGGCGGTTCGGCCGGTTACTCGCCCGGGGCCGGGGTCGGCGGCTGCCACTCGCCGGCGTGCTCGCCGGTGACCAGGTAGACCACGCGCTTGGCCACCGAGACCGCGTGGTCGGCGAACCGCTCGTAGTACCGGCCGATCAGGGTGACGTCCACACCGGTCTCGATGCCGTGCTGCCAGCGATCGTCGATCAGGTGGGCGAGCAGCTGGCGGTGCAGGTCGTCGATCGCGTCGTCGTCCCGCTCCAGCTGCAGCGCGGCCTCGACGTCCTTGGTGGCGATGACCTGGCCGGCCTTGGCCACCAGGCGCTGGGCGAGCTGGCCCATCTCCAGGACGATCGGCTGCAGGTCGCCCGGCACCGCCTGGGCCGGGTAGCGCAGCCGGGCCACCTTGGCCACGTGCCGGGCCAGGTCGCCGCAGCGCTCCAGGTCGGCGCTCATCCGCAGGCTGGTGACCACGATCCGCAGGTCGGTGGCGACCGGCTGCTGGCGGGCCAGCAGGTCGATCGCGCGGTTCTCCAGCTCGTGGTGGAGGTCGTTCACCTTCTGGTCGGCGGCGATGACGCTCTCCGCCAGCTCCAGGTCGGCGTCGAGCAGCGCGGTGGTGGCGCGGCCCATCGCCGAGCCGACCAGTCGGGCCATCTCGACCAGGCTGTCGCCGATCGAGTCCAGTTCCTCGTGGTACGTGTCGCGCATGCGCTCCTCTTCCTCACAGGCGGTGCCGATCGGCCGCCGGCCCGGGGGAACGGGCGGCGGCCGGTGCTGCGGGTGGCGCGCATCGTACGCGCACCACGGGGCCCGTCGGGGCCATGTCGAACAGAGTGCGACGTTCGGGCGACGTCGCACAGAGGCCACAGTTAACCAGTGACCACCTGACGGTGAATTCTCGGCAACGTGCAGCCGATGCCTTGATCCGATGCTTTCAAAGCTGCCATTGGATGCGCTTACGCTGGTCGGCATGGACGTGAATGTGGCTGCTGCCGCTGCCTGCGCCATCGCCGGGCTGGGTGTCGGCCTCACCGCTTCCATCGCCTTCCGCTGGAGCGAGCGCGAGCAGGCCCGCGGCAGCATGGCCGGAAACGGCAGGCGCGGCGCCCCGGCGGCGAACTCCCCGCTCCAGGAGGCGGCCCTGCCCCCGGGCGTGGACACCGTGCTCTCGGTGCTGCGCTCGTGCGCGATCGTGCTCGGCGACGGCGACGAGGTGGTCAAGGCCAGCTCGGCGGCGTACTCGATGGGCCTGGTCCGCGGCGGCGCGGTGGCCGTCGAGCCGATGCTGGCGCTGGCCCGCGCCACCCGGCGTGACGGCGAGATCCGCCAGGACGAGCTGGACGTGCCGCGTCCCGGCGTGCAGCGCCACGGCGAGCCGCTCTCGGTCTCGGTCCGGGTGGCCCCGCTGGGCTCCCGGCTGGTGCTGGTGCTGGTCGAGGACCTGACCGAGCGGCGCCGGATCGAGGCGGTCCGCAGGGACTTCGTGGCCAACGTCAGCCATGAGCTCAAGACCCCGGTGGGCGCGCTCTCGCTGCTCTCCGAGGCGGTGGCCGACGCGGCCGACGACCCGGAGGCGGTGCAGCGGTTCGCCGGCCGGATGCAGATCGAGGCCACCCGGCTGGCCAGCCTGGTGCAGGAGATCATCGACCTCTCCCGGGTGCAGGACGACCGGCTGCTGATGGACCCCGAGCCGGTGCCGGTGGACGAGTTGATCGCCGAGGCGATGGACCGCTGCCGCCAGCAGGCCGCGGCCAAGCAGATCCACATCGCGGCCGGCGGCATCGCCGGCCTCTTCATCCACGGCGACCGCGGCCAGCTCGCCGCCGCCCTCGGCAACCTGGTCGAGAACGCCGTCAACTACAGCCCGCCGCGGACCCGGGTGGCGATCGCCACCCGCCGGATAGCCAGCGCCGCGGCGATCGGCGAGGCCGACGGCGAGCTGATCGAGATCTCGGTGACCGACCAGGGCATCGGGATCTCGGAGAAGGACCGCGAGCGGATCTTCGAGCGGTTCTACCGGGTCGACCCGGCCCGGTCCCGGGCCACCGGCGGTACCGGCCTCGGCCTCTCCATCGTCAAGCACGTGGCGGCGTCGCACGGCGGCACCGTCTCGGTGTGGAGCGTCGAGGGCCAGGGCTCGACCTTCACCATCCGGCTCCCCGCCGGCCAGAATCCGGCGCCGGCCACGGCAGCGCCCACCACACCCGCAACACCCACCCCCCTTCCTGCCCCGGAGGCCTCATCGTGACCCGTGTACTGGTGGTCGAGGACGAGGAGTCGTTCAGCGACGCCCTGTCGTACATGCTTCGCAAGGAGGGGTTCGAGGTGGCCGTCGCCGCCACCGGCCCCGACGCGCTGGAGCAGTTCGAGCGCAACGGCGCCGACCTCGTGCTGCTCGACCTGATGCTGCCCGGGCTGCCCGGCACCGAGGTCTGCCGCCAGCTGCGGGTGCGCTCCAACGTGCCGGTGATCATGGTGACCGCCAAGGACAGCGAGATCGACAAGGTCGTCGGCCTGGAGATAGGCGCTGACGACTACGTCACCAAGCCCTACTCGACCCGCGAGCTGGTCGCCCGGATCCGCGCGGTGCTGCGCCGCCGCGGCGAGGACGGCGGCGGCGCCAACGACGGCGGCGGCCCGGGCGCGCTCGAGGCCGGCCCGGTCCGGATGGACGTGGACCGGCACGTGGTGACCGTGGACGGCGCCAAGGTCGACCTCCCGCTGAAGGAGTTCGACCTGCTGGAGATGCTGCTGCGCAACGCCGGCCGGGTGCTCACCCGGATGCAGCTGATCGACCGGGTCTGGGGCGCGGACTACGTCGGCGACACCAAGACGCTGGACGTGCACGTCAAGCGGCTGCGGGCGAAGATCGAGCCGGACCCGGGCGCCCCGCGCTACCTGGTCACGGTCCGCGGCCTGGGCTACAAGTTCGAGCCGTAAGCCCGCCGGAGCGAAGGCCGAGGGCCGCACCCCGGGAACGGGAGTGCGGCCCTCGGCCGTGCGCGGGGCGCGTGCGCCCCGCGCCGGGCGGTCAGTGCGCCGAAGCGCTCGCGCTCGCGCTGGCGGAGGCGCCGGCCGAGGGGCTCGCGGCGGCCGAGGGGGAGCCGGACGCGGCCGGGCTCGCGGTGCCGCCGGCGGTGGCCGAGGCGGTGGCCGCGGCGGAGGCGCTGGCCGACGGCGAGGCCGGGGCGTAGGACTCGTAGGTGCCGGTGGCCGGGGTCACCAGGGCGGTGGTGGCCACCTTGCCCGCGGTCGAGAAGGAGAAGGCGGCGGGCTCGAAGCCGCCGATCTTCAGGCTGGCGGCGGCCAGGTGCGCGGAGGGCTGGCCCTGCTGGCCGAGCGCCACGCTGCCCAGCGGCGGGACCACGATGCCGCCGGGCAGCGCGCCGCCGGTGGCGTCCTGGAAGGTGGCCGAGGTGCCCGCGATGCTGAGCGACTGCAGGGTCTCCGGGGCGTTGCCGGTGTTGCTGATGTTCAGCGTCACGTTGGCCGGGCCGGGCTCGCCGCTGGTCTGGGTCTCGCCGACCACGACCACGATGCCGTTGATCTTCAGGTCGGTGCCCGCCGAGGCGTTCGGCACGTCCGGCTGGATCTGCAGGGTCTGGGAGCTGGTCCCGGCCGCGCAGGCGGAGAGCGAAACGGCGGCGAGGGCGAGAACGATGGCGGCAGTGCCACCGCGTCGAAGGCTGCGGCTCACGGCGGCGGCATCTCCTTGATCGCGTGTCGGTATGTCAGCGCCCAGCGTACCGACCACACTTATCCGGCCCTCACGGGGTGGCCCCGTGTCGCGTCGGGAGCCCCCGGGCGGCGGCGGCCGCCGGGCGTTCCCGAACCACCCCTTGATCAGATCACGATCGGGAAACGGTGAATATCCGGTGACGACTTCAAGATCGGTTGCGGCGTTTCCGAGGTGGTGCGCGGGGTTTCGGCCGGACCGAGAAGGGCCTCCGACCTGCGAGAAGCCCCTCCCACGGGGTGTCCGCAGCACGTCGCGGGGGTGCTTGTCAAGCCCCGAGACCGGCCCTGACCTGCGAAAACGCCCTTCGGGTGGACGGAAAAGCGTGTTATTCTGGAAAGCCACGGAAGGGGTCCTGTCACATGACGTTCAAGGTTGGCGACACGGTGGTCTACCCCCATCACGGGGCTGCACTGATCGAGGCCATCGAAATTCGCCAGATCAAAGGTGTGGACAAGACCTACCTGGTGCTGAAGGTTCAGCAGGGAGACCTCACGCTGCGCGTCCCCGCGGAGAACGCGGAGTTCGTCGGTGTGCGCGACGTGGTCGGCCAGGAGGGTCTGGACCGGGTCTTCGAGGTGCTGCGCGCGCCGTACACCGAAGAGCCCACCAACTGGTCTCGCCGGTACAAGGCGAACCTCGAGAAGCTGGCGTCCGGCGACGTCATCAAGGTCGCCGAGGTGGTCCGCGACCTGTGGCGCCGCGAGCGCGAGCGCGGCCTGTCGGCCGGCGAGAAGCGGATGCTCGCCAAGGCGCGTCAGATCCTCGTCAGCGAACTCGCGCTGGCGGAGAACACCAACGAGGACAAGGCGGAGACGCTGCTCGACGAGGTGCTGGCCTCGTAACGGACAGCTCTGCCGCCCTGCGGTGCGACGACACGGTCGCATGGCGGTGCGACAACAAGCACAGCGCCCGGCGCTGCGGCATCACGGTGGATCGAAAGGTCCCGCGTGGTACGTGGCCCCCGGGCGCTGTGGCATGCCCGGGGCCGACTGCTCACCCTGCTGGCCGGCCCGCTCCGATCGGCCGCCGACCGTGGGGTCCGGAGGCCGGGCAGACCGGTACCCGAGAGGCGGCGCCGGTTGGAAGGGGTCCGGTGCACCGTCTGACGGGTACGCCAGGGCCATACCCACTTCGCCGAAGGAGTGAAACCTGAACACCACAGGAGTAGTGGCAGCTGCCGTGGTCCCCGCCGCCGGGCGGGGCGAACGGCTCGGACCGGGGGCGCCCAAGGCGCTGCGCGAACTGGGCGGTGCGCCACTGCTGGTGCACGCCGTCCGGGCGCTGGCGCGCAGCCGGGCGGTCGGCCTGGTCGTGGTGGTGGCGCCGGCCGAGGGCGTCGCCGAGGTGGTCGGCCTGCTGGACAGCCACGGGCTGGACGGCAAGGACGTCCGGGTGGTGGCCGGCGGGGGCACCCGCCAGGAGTCGGTCCGGCTGGGCCTGGCCGTGATCCCGCCGGAGGCGGAGATCGTGCTGGTGCACGACGCCGCCCGGCCGCTGGTGCCGGTCGAGGTGGTGGACGCGGTGGTCGGCGCGGTCCGCTCCGGCGCTCCGGCCGTGGTGCCGGCGGTGCCGCTGGCCGACACCGTCAAGCGGGTGGCGCCCGGCGCGCCGGGCCGGCCGGAGCCGGTGCTGGACACCCCGGACCGCTCCACCCTGCGGGCGGTGCAGACCCCGCAGGGCTTCCGCCGCGAACTGCTGGCCGAGGTGCACGCCAAGGCGCTGGCCGAGCAGGAGGCCGGCGGCGGGCCGGCCGTGACCGACGACGCCGGGCTGGTCGAGTGGTACGGCGGCGAGGTGGTCGTGGTGCCCGGCCACGAGGAGGCGTTCAAGGTGACCCGGCCGCTGGACCTGGTGCTGGCCGAGGCGGTACTCGCGCGACGGAGGGCTTCCGATGGCTTCTGACGGACGGTCGGTCCCGGTGCTGCCCCTGGTGGGCATCGGCACCGACGTGCACGCGTTCGCCGACGGGGTGCCGCTGCACGTGGCCGGGCTGCACTGGGAGGACGCCCCGCGCGGCCTGGCCGGGCACTCGGACGGCGACGTGGCGGCGCACGCCGCCTGCAACGCGATCTTCTCGGCCGCCGGACTCGGCGACCTGGGGACGCACTTCGGCACCGACCGCCCGGAGTGGGCCGGGGCGGCCGGCACCACGCTGCTGGCCGAGGCGGCCCGGATCGTGCGGGCGGCCGGCTTCGAGATCGGCAACATCGCGGTCCAGGTGATCGGCGTCCGGCCGCGGATCGGCACCCGGCGGGCCGAGGGGGAGAAGGTGCTCTCGGCCGCGGCCGGCGCTCCGGTCTCGCTCTCCGCCGCGACCACCGACGGGCTCGGCATGACCGGGCGCGGCGAGGGCCTGGTCGGGCTCGCCACCGCGCTGGTCTACCGGGTGGACTGAGCGCGGACCCGGCCGACCGGAGCCGGCGGCTCCGGTTGGCCACGGTGCGTCATCCCGGCTCGCGCCGCCGTCACATTGGCGCAGCACGGTCGCAGCAACCCCGCGGCGGACGGAAAATCCTGCTCCTCCCGGAGACCAAACGTCGCGGGGCACTGCCCTCTTCCCACTACCCTGGACGCTGTGAGCCTTCGCCTGCACGACACCAGCACCCGCCAGGTACGCGACTTCGTCCCGCTTGTACCGGGCTGCGTCTCGATCTACCTGTGCGGTGCGACCGTGCAGAGCGCACCCCACATCGGGCACATCCGCTCCGGCCTCAACTTCGACGTGATGCGCCGTTGGTTCGCCTACCGCGGCTACGAGGTGACGTTCGTCCGCAACGTCACCGACATCGACGACAAGGTGATCAAGAAGGAGCACGAGCTCGGCGTGCCCTGGTGGCAGATCGCCTACGCCAACGAGCGCGCCTTCGAGGCGGGTTACAGCGCGCTCGGCTGCCTGCCGCCGACCGTCGAGCCGCGGGCCACCGGCCACGTGCCCGAGATGATCGACATGATGCAGGGCCTGATCGCCAAGGGCCACGCCTACGCCGCCGACGGCAACGTCTACTTCGACGTCACGTCCTTCCCCGACTACCTGGCGCTCTCCAACCAGAAGCTGGAGAACCTGCTGCAGCCGGAGGGCGAGGGCGAGACCGGCAAGCGGGACCCGCGCGACTTCGCGATGTGGAAGGCCGCCAAGGAGGGCGAGCCCAGCTGGAACACCCCGTGGGGTCCCGGCCGGCCCGGCTGGCACCTGGAGTGCTCCGCGATGGTGCACAAGTACCTGGGCAAGGCCTTCGACATCCACGGCGGCGGGATCGACCTGATCTTCCCGCACCACGAGAACGAGATCGCCCAGTCCAGGGCCTTCGGCGACGACTTCGCCAACTTCTGGGTGCACAACGCCTGGGTCACCCTGGCCGGTGAGAAGATGAGCAAGTCGCTGGGCAACTCGGTGCTGGTCTCCGAGATGGTGCAGCGCTGGCGCCCGATCGTGCTCCGCTACTACCTGGGCAGCCCGCACTACCGCTCGATGATCGAGTACAGCGAGGAGTCGCTGCGCGAGGCCGAGGCCGGCTTCAGCCGGATCGAGGGCTTCATCCAGCGGGTGGTCGAGCGCTGCGGCCCGGTGGAGCCGGCCGCCGAGGTGCCGCCGGCCTTCGCCGAGGCGATGGACGACGACCTGGGCGTGCCGCAGGCGCTGGCGGTGGTGCACACCGCCGTCCGCCAGGGCAACAGCGCGCTGACCGCGGACGACAAGGAGAACGCGGTCGCCCGGCTCGCCGAGGTCCGTGCGATGCTCGGAGTGCTCGGCCTCGACCCGCTGGACCCGATGTGGGCCGGCTCGGAGCGCGGCGACGACCTGCACGGGGTGGTCGACTCGCTGGTCGGTCTGGTGCTGGAGCAGCGCCAGGCGGCCCGGGCCCGCAAGGACTTCGCCACCGCGGACGCGATCCGCGACCAGCTCGGCCTGGCCGGGCTGGCGATCGAGGACACCCCGTCCGGCCCGCGCTGGACGCTGAACGACCAGTAGCCGCGCGCGCCCGCGCGCGAGGCGCCGGTGGGCCGTACTCTCCAGGAGTACGGCCCCTTCGGCATGACGCAGACAGATTTTCGGAAGACAGGAAGCCACAGATGGCCGGCAACAGCCAGCGCAGGAACCGCCGCAACCCCGGGTCGAAGAAGGGCGCGAGTGTCGGTACCGGCGGCCACAGCCGGAAGGCACTGCAGGGCAAGGGCCCGACCCCGCCCGGCGAGGCGCGCAAGGGCCACCCGAAGCAGCGGGCCGCCAACGCCGCGGTCAAGCGCGAGCGGGACGCCAAGGCCCGGGCCGGCATGCGCCGGGCCGGCGCCGGCCGGGGCGGCCGCGGCGGGGCCGGCAGCGCCGAGCTGGTGGTCGGCCGCAACTCCGTGGTCGAGGCGCTGCAGGGCGGGGTGCCGGCCACCGCGCTCTACGTGATGCAGTTCATCGACACCGACGACCGGGTGCGGGACGCGTTCCAGGCCGCCAACGAGCGGGGCATCCCGCTGATGGAGGCGCCGCGGCCGCAGCTGGACCAGATGACCGGCGGCCTGAACCACCAGGGCCTGGTGCTGCAGGTGCCGCCGTACGAGTACGCGCACCCGGACGACCTGCTGGAGGTCGCGGCCGACGCCCAGGAGGACGCGCTGATCATGGCGCTGGACGGGGTGACCGACTCGCGCAACCTGGGCGCCGTGGTCCGCTCCGCCGCCGCCTTCGGCGCGCACGGCGTGCTGATCCCGGAGCGCCGGGCGGCCGGCATGACCGCCGGTGCCTGGAAGACCTCCTCCGGTGCCGCGGCCCGGCTGCAGGTGGCCCGGGCGACCAACCTGACCCGGACCCTGGAGGCCTACCAGAAGGCCGGCCTGATGGTGGTCGGCCTGGCCGCCGACGGCGAGGCCGAGCTGGGCGACCTGGACCTGCTGACCGGTCCGGTCGTGGTGGTCGCGGGCAGCGAGGGCAAGGGCCTGTCCCGGCTGGTCGCGGAGACCTGCGACATGCTGGTGCGGATCCCGATGTCCGGCCTGACCGAGTCGCTGAACGCCGGTGTGGCCTCCGGCATCGTGCTGTACGAGGCCGCCCGGCTGCGTGCCAAGCGCTGAGCCCCGGCTGGTCGGTTGAGTCCCGGTTCTGCCCGGATCGGTCCTGATCGATCACTCTCCCGCACGGGACTGACCGCATCCGTCAGCCACGCCGGGAGTTGCACCCGGGAGAGTGTCCTAACCGGCCGTCACCCGGTTAGAGGGGCGTGGACACCAGAACACGTCGGCGCCCCAGGCTGGGCCAAGAGGCCGGGATAGCGGCCGAACCCGCACTCAGCACGGTGCGGGTGCCGAGCGACCCGGCGCGGCTCAGCAGCACCCAGGTGAGCTTCCGGGTCCGGCTGGCCGCGCCGGTCGCGTCACTGATCGACCCGCCGCCGATGGCCTCCGGTCCGTACGCGGACGCCTTCGGCCGGCCGTACGCCGCGCTGAGCTACGGCGGACGGCCCGGGCTGGTCCGGGCCGGGGTGGCGGACGCCGCCCCCAGCCGCGGTCCGGTCCGGCGCAAGGGGCGGGTCACCCCCGTCACCTGGAGCGGGCAGGCGGCCCCCGGCGACCTGGCGGCCACTCAGCTGCTGGACGCCGTGCGGCTGAACACCGTGCCCAGCCCGGCCGGGGCCGCCGTCGGCGGCGGCTCCTCGGCCGGCCGGCCGGCCGGCTCGGTCGGCCTGGCCGATCCGGAGGCGACCCAGCCGCTGGATACAGTGCCCGGCTGGGACGCCGCGCCGGTCGGCGGCGGCCGCTACCGCTACGGCGGGCCCGGCGGCGCGCCCGGGCGGACCGCCGGGGTGCCGCGCCAGCCGGCCGGGGCCGAGCGCCGGGCGGTGCCCACCCGGCTCAACCGGCCCGGCTGGAAGCCGGACGGCGAGCTGCCGCAGCACTCCGCGGCCAGCGGCGAGCCCACCCGGCACGCCTGGTACCCGGGCCGCCGGGTCGACCTCGGCCTGGTGCTGCTGCCGCTGCGGCTGGTGCTCGGCTCGCTCTCGGTGTACGCCGGGTTCAGCAAGCTCTGCGACCCGGTCTACTTCGACGGCGGCGACCGCGGCTCGATGATGCGCTGGCTGGCCTCGCTGCACCCCTGGCGCAGCGCCCAGCCGCTGCTGGACTTCGCCATGGCGCACCCGGTCGGGGCCGGCCTCGGGGTCTCCTTCACCGAGGTCGTGGTGGGCGTGCTGACGCTCTTCGGCCTCTGGCAGCGGCTGGCGGCCGGGGCGGCGATGCTGCTCTCGGCGGCGCTGCTCTTCACCGTCAGCTGGCGGGCCGTGCCGGTCTACGACACGCCCGACCTGATCTTCCTGGCGGCCTGGAGCCCGCTGCTGATCGCCGGTGCGCCCTACGCCTCGCTGGACGGGCGGCTGGCGCTGGAGGCCTGGCGCCGGTACGGGCCGCAGGCGCCGGGCGCGGTGCGCCGCCGGGTGCTGCGGCGCGGCACGGTGGTGGCCACGGTCGTGATCGGGCTGACCCTGCTGGTGGGCTCGCTGCTCGGCGCGGCGGTGCGCTCCAGCGGGCGGCCGGCCCGGGTGCCGGCGCCGCCGACCGACTACGGCACGCCGGTCTGGCCCGCCGTCACCGGGGCGCCCGGCCCGGCCCGTCCGGCCGCTCCGGGGGCGCCGGCCGGCGGCAGTGCCCGGCCGACGCCGTCCGCCCCGGCCTCGCCCACGCCGTCCGCTCCGGCCTCGCCCTCGGCGTCCGCCGGGACGCCCTCGCACAGCCCGAAGGCGCACCCGTCCACCACCGCCCGCAGCGGCGAGGGCACGGCCTCGTCCCCGGCGCCGGCCGCCAGCGCGCCGGCGGCGGGTCCGGCGTCCAGCGCCGTGCCGCCGCCGAGCAGCACCGGCGGGGCGGCCACGCCGGCCGGCGGCACCCGGGCGCCCAAGCCCAGCCCGACCGGCGGCGGCCTGCTCGGCGGAGTGCTGGGCAGCGGCCCGCCGGCGGCCGGCCTGCTGCCGTCCACGCTGGGGATGCCCGGTGCGGGCGGCCCGTCCGCCGCCCGTCCGGTGGTCTGACCGGGCGTCGGACGACCGGTGCCCCTCCCGCTGCGGCGGGAGGGGCACCTTTTTTGACGCCTGCTCAGCCAGCGGTGGCGGCGGCCAGCTCCTTGGCGGCCTCGGTGAGGTCCTTGGCGGTGTCGATGGCCCGCCAGTAGACGCCCTGCGGCAGCTGGTAGCCGGCCAGCCGGCGGGCCCGGGCGAGCTGCGGGAAGGTGGTCCGCTCGTGGTCGCCGACCTCGGGCAGCAGCTGGCGGAACTCCGGCCCGAAGACGTACAGGCCGGCGTTGATCAGGAACGGCGAGGGCGGGGCCTCGATGAAGTCCACCACGTTGCCGAACTGGTCGGTCTCCACGGCGCCCCAGGGGATCCGCGGCCGGGCCAGCGCAAGGGTGGCCAGGGCGCCCCGCTCGTGGTGGAAGGCGGCCATCTCGCGCAGGCTGAACCGGGTCCAGATGTCGCCGTTGGTGGCGTACCAGGGCTCGTCCTGGCGGGGCAGCGCGGCGGCCGCGAAACGCAGGCCGCCGCCGCGGCCCAGCGGCTCGGTCTCCACCACGGTGCTCACCCGCAGCGGCAGGTCCGCCCGGGCCAGCCACTGCTGCAGCACCTCGGCCAGATGGCCGCAGGAGATCACCACGTCGGTCACGCCTTCGGCTGCCAGCCAGGCGAGTTGGTGTCCCACGATCGGGGTGCCGGTGCCGGGGATCTCGACCAGCGGCTTGGGCCGGTCGTCGGTGTAGGGGCGCAGCCGGGAGCCCTGGCCGCCGGCCAGGATCACGGCCTGCGTGACATCGGGGGCGGTGGGCGCGAGGGGGTGCTGTGAGCCGGTCATGGGGGCAGGATAGGCCCGCCCCCCGCGCCGGTCGGCTCAGCCGTCGATACCGGCCGCGAAGGAGCCGTCGCAGACCGGGCGGGCGAAGGACCGGGCGCGCTGCACGTCGCCCTGGTACTGCTTCAGCGTGGCCTGGCCCAGCTCGCGGGAGAGCCCGGTGCAGTACGGGGTCAGCGCGGGCTGCTGGCGCATGCTGCGCTCCAGCAGGTCCAGCGCGGCCGGGGCGCCGTCGGTGCGCAGCTCGGAGAGCAGGTCGGCGCGCAGGGCGTCCACGGGGGACATCCCTGGGCGGCCCGCGGTGTCGGCGGCGGGCGCGGCGACCTTGCCGATGCCGGGTGCGACACCGCTGGCGGCGGCGACCACCTGCTGGTCGTCACTGGTCGGCGGGGCCCAGGCGACCCGGGTCACGGCGAGGGTGCCGGTGGTCACCAGGACCACGGGCAGGGTCAGGGCGATGGTCTGGCCGATGCGGCGAACGAGCTGCTTCACGAACAGTGAGGTTAGCGTCGTGTGAGGGGTGCTCGACACTCCGTCACACGGACGAGTGACACAACGCGGAGCCCCGCCGGACGGGTGTCCGACGGGGCTCCGCGCGCGTTCGACGCTGCCCGGGGGATCAGGAGCTCAGGCGGGCACCGGTGGAGGCGGAGAAGACGTGGGGCTCGCCGCCGCTCGGGACCACGTGGATGGTCTCGCCCTTCTCCGGGACGTTGCGACCGCTCACCCGGACGACGATGTCCTTGTCCTCGCCGCTGACCTTGGTGGTGCCGTAGACGAAGCCGTCGGCGCCGAGCTCCTCGACCACGTTGACGGTCACGGCGACGCCCTCGATGCCACCCTCGGGGACGATCTGGAAGTGCTCCGGGCGGATGCCGACGGTCACCGTCTTGTCGCTGCCGGCGCCGGCCAGGTTCTCGCGGTCGATGTTGATCACCGAGCCGCCGAACTTCACGCCGCCGTCCACCAGCGGGACGTCGATCAGGTTCATCGCGGGCGAGCCGATGAAGCCGGCCACGAAGACGTTGGCGGGCTTGTCGTACATCCGGCGCGGCGAGTCCACCTGCTGCAGCAGGCCGTCCTTGAGCACGGCGACCCGGTCGCCCATGGTCATGGCCTCGGTCTGGTCGTGGGTGACGTAGACCGTGGTGATGCCCAGGCGGCGCTGCAGGCTGGCGATCTGGGTGCGGGTGGAGACGCGGAGCTTGGCGTCCAGGTTGGACAGCGGCTCGTCCATCAGGAAGACCTGCGGCTCGCGGACGATCGCGCGGCCCATCGCGACACGCTGGCGCTGACCACCGGAGAGCGCCTTCGGCTTGCGGTCCAGGTACTCGGTGAGGTCGAGGATCTTGGCGGCCTCCTCGACCTTCTTGCGGATCTCGGCCTTGTTCACGCCGGCGATCTTCAGCGCGAAGCCCATGTTGTCCGCGACGCTCATGTGCGGGTAGAGCGCGTAGTTCTGGAACACCATGGCGATGTCCCGGTCCTTCGGCGGCAGGTTGGTGACGTCGCGGTCGCCGATCCGGATGGCGCCGCCGTTGACGTCCTCCAGGCCGGCCAGCATGCGCAGGCTGGTGGACTTGCCACAGCCGGAGGGGCCGACGAGGACGAGGAACTCGCCGTCCTCGATGTGCAGGTCGAGCGCGTCGACGGCGGGCTTCTTGCCGCCCGGGTACAGCCGCGTCGCCTTGTCGTACGTGACAGAAGCCATGGTGGTGCTCTCCTCCACCGGCAGGAACGTGCCGGACGATCCGAGTAAAGGTTGGGTTGTCCGCCGCCCCCGCCTGGTCCAGACCAATGCGAGCGCGACTTTCGGCCGAGGCTACCCGCCGTTTCCCCCGCTTGTCAGCCCCCTCCGGCCAACGATTCGGACACCGCCCCACCGGCCCCCGCAATCCGCAACCGCCGCCCCGCCTTCCCCGGTAGACTGCCACCCGGTACCGCCGTGGCCCTGCTGCGGACGGTCACCGTGCCTCCTTAGCTCAGCTGGCCAGAGCACCGCTCTTGTAAAGCGGGGGTCGTCGGTTCGAACCCGACAGGGGGCTCCGCAGGCCATCAGATGCAGGCTTCTGACCTGTGCAGACATCCAGAGAGCAACCAAGTAGTCCCCCTCCAAGATCACCTGGAGGGGGATTTGGCGTTCGGTGGGGACACGGCGTCGGGGTGTCTGGGTCTTTTGGCCAACGGCCACCTCGGCCCGATGAACACGGACGACGGCGTCCCAGGCTCGCACCGGGGACGACCGCCTCTCAGGACTGTGCGTCACTACCGAGCTTGGCGCCCACGTACCCGAGCCGGAACGCGGGCTCCTCCGGAACGAGGCGGAAGTGCAGTCGCCCCGCTCCTGGAGTGAACCGGCCGTGCCAGGGGAAGCAGCGGGCTTCGCCGTCGAGATCGGTGAAGGTGCAGAGCTGCTGACGGCTCCGAGATTCCGGAGCGATGTGCGGGTGCTGCCACCGAGGTTCGGGCGAGGTCGCCGGATCCCAGTTGGCGGCTGTCGCTTCCAGATCGACCAGCAGCTTGCGGACCGGCTGGTGCCACTTCATGTCGGGGCGGCGTAGGCCTCGCCCGAAGCGGGGGATCTTCTGGAGGCGAGGGAAGAACTCATCCCAGGCGTCGAGGATTTCAGCAGGGGTGGTGAGCGAGGCTGAAGCTGCGTCCTGCCCCCAGGCCCGGGCTGGCTGTCCGTAGTTGACCGGCCTGTTGCGGCCAGCCGCGGCTGACCCGTACCCTGCGTCGTCGCTCTGATCTTCACCTGAGCCGCACGCGTCGGACGTGATCGGTCGGTGCTGGTGGGCGCGGCTTTCCCGGCTTGGCGGGGGCGAGCCCGATCGGTGGGCCCCGCAGGCCAGTTCACGTACCCGAACCTGGGGGGTCCCATGGTCACTGTCAGTTCCGGTCCGAGGTCTCGGTACCGGATCGCCGCCGTCGCGGCACTCACCACGCTGGTCGCCTCGGTGGCCGGGCCGGTGTGGGCGGACGATTCGAAGGGGTCGGGCTCGCTACCGGTGTTGGCGGGGTCGGCGGCGCCGACGCCCGTTGCCAGCACTTCCGCGGGGGCGCTCTGTGCCGGTGGGAACGTGCCGGGCTGGGTCGGGCTGACCGGGATGGCCCCCAACGGCCTCGTCTCGAACATCACGTTGCAGGCGACCACGTCCGCGATGGCCGGCAGCGACGGCCTGCAGGTCGGGTTCCACGTCTGGGACGACTCGGCGGACAGCGGCACCGGTGCCGCTGTGGACTCGTCCTGGCCGCTCTCCCCACTGCTAGGGCCGGGAGCCACGGCGCAGGCCAACATCGGGGTCGCGGTCGCCGACGGCCACCAGTACAGCTGGAACGCTTGGGAGATCGACCCCCAGTACAGCCCGAACCCCGGCGGCGCCGTCCGCAGCCCGGTGTCGGCTACCTGTACGTTCCGGGTCGACCAGACCCCGCCGGTCAATCCGACCACCGGGACGATCGGGCTGACCGGCAACAGCGTGGTGCTGCCGGTGGCCAGCCTGGACCCGGCCCCGACCGGGTGCACGGGCGGTGACTGCCACGCCAGCGGTGTGGTGGCCTTCCGGTACTCGCTGGACATGAACATCCCGCAGTCCGGGGGCAGCAGTGTCGCGGCGGTGCCCGGCCCGAACGGGACCGCGACCGCGAACATCCCGCTCAACCTTTCGCCCGCGCAGTGGGGTTCGCACCGCCTCTACGTGCAGGCGGTGGACGCGGCCGGCAACCGGCAGGAGTCGACCTACGATTTCTTCGGCGTGCCGCAGCCCACCACGGCTCCCGTAGCCGCGCCGGTGCCGGTCGCGCCGGCACCCGCGCCGGCCCCGGCCTCCAACGTTCCAGCGCTCGGCGACCTCAACGGCGACGGGGTGCCCGACCTGCTGCTGGCCGCCCAGGACGGCTCGCTGGTCATGGTCAACGGTGCGCCGAGCGGCGGCACGGCCGTCTCGGCCACGGCGAAGACGAGTCCGGAAGCGGGCACCGGGTGGAACGACTTCCTGGTCGCGCACGGGGGAAGCTTCACCGGTCGGGCGACTGACGACCTGTTCGCGTACAGCACCCGCAGCGCCAACCTCTACACCTACCCCAGCGACAGCACCGCCATGACCTTCAGCAACTCGCAGGCCGCGGTCCCGGTGGCGAAGCCGGCCTGCACGGCGACGGTGGGGGCGGGCTGCGACGGGTACCCGAGCGGCTGGACCCAATTGACCCGGATCGCCGCGCCCGGTCCGCTCGCGGCCTCGGCGCTGCGGGCGGCCGGCACCACGGGGGCTCCGCTGCTGCCGGACCTGGTGACCGTGGAGGGCGGCAAGCTCTGGTACTACACCGGTGGCACGGCGGCGAGCGCCGGCTACTTCTCACACGGCTACCCGCTGGGCACCGGTGACTGGTCGCACGTCACCCTGCTCACCCCGGGTGTGGCGAACGGTGTCCCCACCCTGTGGGCGCGTGACGACACCACCGGCGCGATCGCCAGCTACCCGCTGGCCTTCGACAAGAGCGGCAACCCGACCAGCACGCTGACCCCGCCCGCCGAGATCACCCCGGTCTCCGCGCTGAAGGCCGCGGACGGCAGCGCGATCTGCGCCGACGTCACCGGGAACGTCTCCACCCCGGGCGCCCTGATGGAGATCTGGGGCTGCAACGGCGGCCGCAACCAGCAGTGGACCTTCGCCGCCGACCAGAGCGTGCACGTGATGGGCCAGTGCCTGGAGGTCTACGGCAACGGTGACACCCCCGGCAGCCCGGTGGACATCTGGCCCTGCAACGGCGGGAGCAACCAGCACTGGCAGCTGGCGCCGAACGGCAACCTGGTCAACCCGGTGAGCGGCCTCTGCTTGGCCGACAACGGGGGCGGCAACGCGCCCGGAACCCGGCTGATGCTGTGGAACTGCGCCGGCAACCCTGACCAGCTCTGGTCGACCGGTCCGTCCGGCCTTCCGGTGAACACCCTGCTGCAGGCCGGCCTGGGCAGTGACGCCGCGCCGACCGTGGTCGCGAGCGAGGACGTGACCGGCCACGGCAACCCGGACCTGTACGGCGTCGACGCCGACGGCACGGTCACCCGCTGGAACGGCACCGCGTCGGACGCCGTCGGGCTCGCCCGGTTCTCCGGTACGACCACCCTGGGCAACCTGAACAACGCCTCGAACCAGTACAGCATCCACGCGCGGGAGAACAGCGCCAAATGCATCGACGACCCGGCGGGCAACACCGCCAACGGCACGCCGGTGAACATCTGGGACTGCAACGGCGGCACCAACCAGACCTGGCAGCTCGCCTCCGACGGCAGCCTCCGGATCGGCGGCAAGTGCGTCAGCGCCGAGGGCGGTGCCACCGCCGACGGCACCAAGGCGATCCTCTGGGACTGCGCGCCGGTGGCCGACCAGCAGTGGACCCGGCAGACCGACGGCTCGTTCCTGAACGTCAAGGCGCAGAAGTGCCTGGACATCAACAACTGGGACACCACCAACGGCCGCCAGCTCGATGTCTGGGACTGCGTGTCCGGCCAGGGCAACCAGGACTGGGACCTCGCCAGGTGAGCTGAGGGATGACGGACGAGGGCCGGCCGGGAGCGCGACTCCCGGCCGGCCCTCGCGTTTGTGCGGTCCGGTGGCGCCGCCGGGGGCCGGTGGCTCAGGATGTGGGGCATGGGGGATGCGAGCGAGGCCGGGGTCCTGGTGCACCTGGTGGCGACGGGGGCGGATGCCCGGGCGGAGGCGCGGGAGTTGGCGCTGTGGGCGGCGGCCGGCCTGGTGGGGGCTGGGCCGGGGGCGGTGACGCTGGGGCATGAGGTTGGTGGGCGGCCGGTGTTGGGCGGGGCGGCGGAGGGGGTGTGGGTGAGCGTGAGCCACGGGCGCGGGGTGGCCGCGGTGGCGTTGAGCCGGCGGTGGGCGGTGGGGGTGGACGTGGAGTCGGTGCGCCGGGTGCCGGCCGTGCCGTTGGCGCGGTCCTGGTATGCGGCGGAGGAGGTGGCCTGGCTGGAGCAGCGGGCGGAGGAGGGGCGGCAGCGGGACTTCTTCTGGTTGTGGACCAGGAAGGAGGCGGTCGGGAAGGCGCTGGGGCTGGGCCTGCGGGACGGCGGGACCAGGCGGCTGGTCGGGCTGCCGGGGCAAGTGGCCGAAGCGGGAGGAAAGCTGACGGAGGCCCGGGGCCACTGCTTCGCGATGCTGCCCGCGGGGCCGGCGGTGTGTGCGGTGGCAGTGGCGGGTGGTGCGGCCGACGGGGCGACTGTTGAGCTACGAACTGACGTGTTCCGTTAGAGGAGCCCAGAACTGGCACCGGTCGATCGCATCCATATGGTGGCTCCGGGCGGTATCCCGGCGTTAAGATGTGTGCCCTGCTCCGAAACTCGATCATGCGGCCCCCCACCCGCGGTCCTCACCTGTGGATCGCTGCTCCGCGCGGTCGAGCAATGACATTCCCTTCCCCCTACGGCGCGCAGAGGCGATGGTGACCCGTGACGGTTTCCTCCACAGACGGTCGGGTCCAGAAGGGCAATGAAACCCGCCGGCTGATTCTCGCCAGGACGGTTCAGATCGCCTCGGTGGAGGGGCTGAACTCGCTCTCGCTCGGCCGGCTGGCCGCCGATCTGGGCATCAGCAAGAGCGGTGTGTTCGCCCTCTTCGGGTCGAAGGAGGAGCTCCAACTGGCCACCGTCCGGGCGGCCAAGGCCATCTTCCTGGAGACCGTGGTGGCGCCCGCGCTGCGGGTCAGGGCCGGGGTGGGCCGGGTGCAGGCGCTCTGCGAGGGCTGGTTGGCGTATTCGCAGACCAGGGTGTTTCCGGGCGGCTGTTTCTTCTTCGCGGTCTCCTCGGAGTTCAACTCGCAGCCGGGCCGGATCCGGGACGAACTGGCCGGGTTGAGCCTGGCCTGGGAGCGCACGATCCAGGAACTCCTGGAAACCGCTCGAGAACTCGGCGAAGTCCGCCCGGAGGTGGACCTGGCCCAGCTTTCCTTCGAGCTGATCAGCTTTATGGAAACGGCGAACGCCAATTCGCTGATGTACGACAGCGAGCTGCCGTACCAGCGGGCCAGGACGGCGGTTCGGCACCTGCTGCGGGCGGCCTCGACGGAGTCGGCGGTGGACGGGGCGGCGGTCGCGCGGCCGCCCCGTCGTACCGTCAGGACTCGTCGTACGGCTCTGGTGTAAGGGAATCGACGCCGGCTCAGGTCGAGCGCACGGCCTGGGCGATGGCGTCCGCGTCGCAGAGGATCACCGAGTTGACGCCGGGCCGCACGCCCGCCGCCGTGACCCAGTGCACCGCCTCGGTGGGCACGCCGAAGGCGAAGCGGCGCGGGTGGGCCCGGCCGTCGGCGTCGACCAGGCGGTAGGGGGAGCGGGTGACGGCCAGGCCGCCGGTCTGGTGGCCGGCCCCGCCGTCCGGGTCGGGGATCAGGTAGGGGCGGCACTGCCCGGTCCGCTGCAGCTGGGTGATCAGCGGGTCGGTGGTGTGGCGGATGTCGGGCTCGGGCAGCCGGGCCTCGATCAGCACCTCCACCAGCACCTCGGTCCGGGGCACCACGGTGGAGGAGACCAGGAACCCGGTCCCGTCCGGCGCCTCGTCGACCGTGATGCCGGGGCCGACCGGGTGCAGCACCCCGGCCTCGATCAGCGCGGCCAGCTCCTCGATCCGCCGGCGCGGCGGGCCGATCGACAGGAAGCCGTTCAACGGGCTGTACCAGCGCTGCAGTTCGTCCCGGTAGGAGCGCCCGGTGAGGCCGGCGTGGTCGACCAGCAGCCGCAGCTCGTTGCGCAGGTCGCGCAGCACGTCCAGGGCGGCCTTGAGCGGGCCGAGGGCGTTGCCCCGGGCGGCCTCCCGGATGTCCTGGTGCAGGTGCTCGAGGAGCCACCGCCGGTACTCCGCCGGACCGTCGAACTCGAGCTTGCCCCAGGGGCGTTCGATCGTCGCCCAGTCCCAGCGCTCGGCCGGGGCGACGCCGTGGCGGTCCAGCAGGTCGGCGACCTTCTCGGGGTCGGCGGCCAGCGGCACGTACTCGGCCAGGAAGGCCTGGCCGGCCGGCGCGCCGTCCCGGCCGGCCAGCAGCGCGGCGTAGTAGACCGCCTGCACCTCGCGGTCCACCAGCGGCCACAGGTCGCGGGTGAACTCCAGGTCGCCGGCCTGCCGGTGGCGCCGGCTCAGGTCCTCGATCCGCTCGGGGGTGAGGAAGAGCGGCAGATGGCGGCCGCTGACCCCCTTCTGGTTGTCGCCCCGGGCGTGGAACGGCACCCCGCGCCGGGAGCCCGCGTAGAGCACCGGCTCGGCGCCCGAGGGCCGGTAGACCAGGCGGCCCTGGGACTCCTCGAAGGAGCCGCCGCGGCCGGTGGTGAGCAGCGCCAGGTAGTCGAAGAAGTTGAGGCCCAGGCCGCGCAGCGCCACCCGGCGGCCGGGTTCGATCGCCGAGAGGTCGGCGTCGGCCGGATTGGCGGGTGGCAGGTAGCCGAGGCCGTGCTCGGCGGCGAAGGCGGAGAGCCGGCGCTCGTCCGGGCCGGGCGCCAGCGGCAGGTGGCCCTGGGCCAGCACCACGGCGTCCAGGCCGCCCAGTTCGGTGCCGTCGGCCAGCCGCACCCGCTGTCGGCCGTCCGGCTGGTCGCTCAGTGCCACGGCGGTGTCGCGGTGGCGGTGCACGGTGACCTCGGCCGGCGCGGTGCGCAGCAGGTGGTCGTAGACCCAGCCCAGGTAGTGGCCGTAGAAGGCCCGGGTGGGGTAGCTGTCGGCGGTCAGCCGGGTGGCCTCGGCCCGCACCCACTGCGGGTGCTCGGAGATCCGGGCGCCCAGCACGATGGTCTTGGCCCACTCGTACAGGCTCGGGCCCGGCACGATCGGGCCGGTCGCCGTCACGCTCTCGTCGGTGAAGATGGTGACCTGCGCGGCGACGGTGTTCATCAGCAGCTGGGTGGACTGGCCGGTGCGCCAGACGGCGCCGCCCGCCGGCTGCGGGTCGACCAGGTGGACGGTCTGCGGCACCCCGCCTGCCGCCTCGAGGGCGGCGGCGCAGAGCCGTTCCAGCACGGCGAGCCCGCGTGGGCCCGCTCCGACGATGCAGATCTCCTGCCTGCCTGCAGGCATGGCCCCTCCAGGGCTCGGCGCCCGGGCACGGTGCCGCGGGTCGCTCGGACGTCGGTGGATCAGATGGGTATCGAGGGCTTGGTGCGCAGCCTATTGAGGTGTTCGGAACGCCAAGTATCGCTCCACCCCACCGGCCGGAAGTCAGCCGGGTCGATCTTGACGACGGCCCGGGCCCCGCTGGCCAGCACCCGCCCGGCTCCGTCCAGCAGGGCGAAGCCGTGCCGGGTGCTGGTGCGGCCCAGATGCTCCAGCCAGAGCTCGACCTGGATGGTCCCCTGCCCGCGGAGCGGCTGCCGGTAGTCGATCTCGAACCGCCGCACGGCGTGGAACAGGTCCGCCTCGCTGACGAAGTCGGCGAAGAAGGTTCCGACCGCGCGCTCCGCGTGGACCTGGTAGCGGGCGTTGTGCAGGATTCCCATCGGGTCCAGCTCGTCCCAGTGGACCCGGCTGACGCAACGGTAGGGCTCGCGGAGCTGCTCGGCGTCCATCACGTGAAGACGCTAGCACGATCGTTCGGTCTTCTTGTAGTCCTGGCGGGGTGCGGGGAAAAGTCGCCGCCGTCCCTGGCGCCCGGTCGGCCGCTGTGCCAGGATCGGTAAAAGTAGCCGAACGATCGTGCTCATTGGAAGTGGACCACCATGGACCTGGCCGTCACGCTGACCAGTACGGCGCTCAACACCGGCTCGCTGCTCTCCACCAAGCTGGCCGGCAAGGTGTCCTTCTACCTGTTCTGCCGTCCGCTGGCCCGCGGCAAGGTGCGCGGCGTCGAGCGCGAGGTGCACGAGCGGGCGGTGACCGAGCAGTTGACGGTCAACGGCAAGCAGGTGGTCGCCTACCGCTGGGGCGACGGCAAGCGGCCGGTGCTGCTGCTGCACGGCTGGCAGTCCCGGGCCTCCCGGTACGCCGGCTTCGTGCAGCGGCTCGAGGAGCTGGGCTACAGCGCGGTCAGCTTCGACGCGCCCGGCCACGGCGACTCGCAGGGCGATGCCACCACGATCCTGGAGTACCGCGAGCTGATCGGGCAGCTGCAGGAGAAGTACGGCCCGTTCGAGTCGGTGGTGGCGCACTCCTTCGGCGTGCTCTGCGCCTTCCTGGCGCTGCGCGAGCCGCTGGAGGCCGGGCGGCTGGTGGCGATCTCCGGGGTGCCGGACTTCGAGTTCCTGCGCGACGAGTTCATCGGCCAGCTGAAGCTCAACGCCCGGCTGCGGGCCGACCTGCACCAGCGGATCGAGCAGCAGCTCTTCCCGCACCTGGCCGACCCCTGGGCGGAGTTCGACGCCAAGCAGCGGACCGAGCAGATCGGCCTGCCGATCCTGGTGATCCACGACGAGGACGACGACACCGTGCCGCTCGCCCAGGCGCACCGGTTGAAGGAGGCCTACGGCGAGCGGCTGGAGCTGACGGTCACCCAGGGCCTGGGGCACCGCAAGATCCTGATGGAGCCCGCGGTGCTGGACCGGGCGATCGGCTTCCTGGTGCCGGAGTCCGTCGCCTGACAAGGTCTCGGAGCCTCAGCCGACCCGGGCGGGCTCGGGCAGCCGCTCCCGCCCGGTGACGCCGAGCGCCAGCAGGTGGTGCAGTTCCTGCTCGCCGCGGTCCTGCTGGGCCGGGTCGGGATCCGCCAGCCACTCCAGGGCGGCCACGGCCACGGCGAGTTCACCGGCCACCTCGCGCAGCACCTCGGCCACCGGGGCCGCGTTCGAGCGCAGGATGTCGGTCCACAGGTCCGGGTGGCCGAGCGCGATCCGGGTGGTGTCGCGCAGCCCGGCGCCGGCCAGCCGCAGCCGGGACGGGTCGGCGCCGGCCAGCCGCCCGGCGATGAGCGAGGCCAGCAGGTGCGGGGCGTGCGAGGTGAGCGCCACCGTCCGGTCGTGCTCGGCGGCGTCCATCAGCACCGGGTCGGCGCCGCAGAGCCGGACCAGCTCCAGGGCGTGCGCCACCGCCCCCGGCGCGGTCCGCTCGGACGGGGTGAGCACCCAGGTGCGGTCGTGGAACAGGTCGCCGCGGGCGGCCGAGGGCCCGGAGCGCTCGGCCCCGGCCATCGGATGGCCGCCGACGTAGCAGCCGATGTCGGCACCGACCGAGGCGGCGGTCCGCTGCGGCGGCACCTTCACGCTGCCGACGTCGGTGAAGTAGCGGGCCAGCCCCGCGCGCTGGTGCTCCAGCAGCGCGCGCGGGATGACCGACGGGGGCATCGCCAGCACGGCCAGGTCCACCGGGTGCGGTGGCCGGCCGACCCGGCCGGCCCCGAGCGCGGCGGCCTCCCGGGCCACCTCCGGGTCGCGGTCGAGCAGGTAGGTGGTGACGCCCCGGGCGGACAGGGCCAGGCCGACCGAGGTGCCGATCAGGCCGGTCCCGACCACCGCCGCGGTGCGCAACCGGACGTCCTCGCCGGGATGGTGCTCGGACACGTGCCTCTCCTCGCGATCTGCCGACCGGCCGGGGGCAGTCCGGCGGTCATCGGATGGTGCGTGATCGGGTCGTGCGCGGACACGGCGCGGGCGCCGGCCCGTCGGAACGGCCGGCGCCCGTCGCGCTCAGGACTGCCAGATGACCGGGCAGAAGTCCGGGTCGGCGTAGTCCGGCCGGCCGTCCTCGGTGCGGCGGACCAGCACGTCGTGGTTGTACGACACCTCGGTGCCGTCCGAGCGGGTGAACCGGCGGTACTCGTTCTCGCCGTCCTGCAGGTGCAGCGAGATCGCCCGGCGCGGGATCTCGCCGACGTTGGCGCCGCTGCCGTGGTAGGTGCGGCAGTGGTGGAAGTTGATGTGCCCGCGCGGGATCATCACGGGGATCTTCTTCAGCTCCACGCCGTTGAACGCGGCGTTCTCGACGAGCATGTCGTCCAGCTCGCTGTTGTCGCGCTCGGCGAAGTGCAGCGAGGTGGTGTCCCGCTCGCCGATCTCCTTCCACCGGTGCGAGCCGTCCACCATGGTGATGGTGCCCAGCTCCTCGGTGCAGTCGTGGAACGGGATGAAGGCGGTCAGCATCCGCTCGGAGGTGCTGGTCGCCCAGTAGTGCCGGTCGAAGTGCCACGGCACGATGTTGGAGGCCTCCTCCGGCGTCGGAGGCTTGTAGATCAGGGTGGACTGGAAGATCCGGATCTGCGCGGTGCCGGTCAGCAGCGCGGCGACCGCGCCGATCAGCGGCTTGCGCAGGATCTCGCCGATCCGGTCGTCCTCGTAGTGGATGTAGTCGTTGTGCCGCTGCACGCCGCCGGCCGAGGGCTCCCAGTAGGCGAGCTTGGGCGGGCGGGCCGGCAGCCGGCGGTCGCGGTGGCCGGCGTAGAAGTCCTCGCTGGCCTTCTCCAGCAGGGCGGTCTCCTCGTCGCTGAGCAGCTTCTTGGAGAGGAACCAGCCGTGCTCCTGGTAGAAGCGGACGTCCTCCTCGGAGGGGAGCAGGGCCAGCTCCTCCTCGGTCAGGACGAAGACCCGGGGTTCAGTGGTGCTCACGGGTAGGGGCTCCCTTGGACTCGTGGTGGACCGGTGTGGTCGTCCGGTCGGTCAGGTCGGTCGGTCAGGTCGGTCGTGCCAGGTTGTGCCAGGTCGTGCCAGGTCAGGTGGTGGTCTTCTCGCGGTCCACGGCCTCGTACAGGGCCTTCACGTTGCCGCTGCCGAAGGTCTTGGCGCCGTGCCGGTCGATGACCTCGAAGAAGTAGGTGTTCCGCACGTGCATGGACTGGGCGAAGATCTGGAAGACCTGGCCCCAGTGGTCACTGTCCACCAGGACGTTGGTCTCGCGCAGGTCCTGCACGTCCAGCTCGGGGACGCCGAGGCGGTTCTCCAGCTCGTCGTAGTAGCTGGCGGGGGTCTCCAGGAAGCGCACGCCGCGGCGCTCCAGGATCTTCACGGCCGAGACGATGTCGTCGGTGAGCAGCGCCAGGTGCTGCACGCCGGCCCCGCCGTGGCGGCCGAGGAAGCCGTCGATCTGGCCCGGGCGGCGGTCGGTGACCGGCTCGATGATGGTGAAGGTGACCTGGCCGGACGGGCTCTGGACCACCTTGGAGTCCATCGCCTGCTGGCCGACCTCGATGAACTCCTGGAAGATCTGGCTGAAGCCGAAGACCTCCTGGTAGTACTCGACGGTCGGACCGAGCTGGCCGGCCGGCACCAGCACGGCGGCGTGGTCGACCACCGAGAAGAGCTGCTCGCCCTCCTCGATGTCCGGGGTGATCAGGTCGATCAGGCCCGGCAGGAACTGCTCGCGGTCGCCCGCCCGCTGGACCAGCCGGTGGGTGACGTCGCCGAACCCGGAGACCATCGCGGTGGTCACCGCGTCCGCGCCCTGCTGCTGGGTACGGACCGGCTCGACGGCCTCGGCACCGCGCGAGACCAGGGTGGCGAAGGCCTCCGCGGCGTCGTCGACGCCGAAGGCGATGACGCCGACGCCGTCGCCGTGGCGGGCGACGTACTCGGCGGCGGGGTGGCGGGCGTCCAGCCCGGTGGTCAGCAGGACCTGGACCCCGCCCTGCCGGAGCAGGATCGAGCGCTGGCCGGCCAGGCCGGTCTCCGGCCCGCCCTGCCCGGCGACCCGGAAGCCGAACGCGGTGCACAGGTAGAAGGCGGCCTGCTGGGCGTCTCCGACGTAGAACTCGACGTGGTCCACACCATGGATTTCCATCGCGGCTCCATCCGTTCGTTCGCTAGGGAGTGTCGGTGGTTTCGGTCAACAGCTCGGCGCGGAAGCGGCAGATCTCGGAGCCCTCGCGCTGGCACTCCAGCCGGCAGTCCGAGACCCGGACCCGCAGCCCCTCGAACCAGGAGGCGCGCAGCGCCAGACAGGGGCAGTCGTAGCCGTCCAGCGAGCGGGCGGCCCGGAGCATCTTCAGCGCGAAGGACTTGGTGACCACGGTCTCGACGGTTCGCCCGTCGATCACCTGCTGGCTGACCTCGGACATCCGGTCGGCGCCCATCAGGGCCAGCACCGCCCCGATCCGCTCGGCCAGTTCGGGGGCCGAGGGGGTCGCCGTCGCGGCGGCCGGGTTGGCCCGCAGGTAGTCGGCGGCGACCCGGCGGCCGACGAAGGCGACCGCCTCGGCGTTGATCTCGTTGGCGGCCTCGGGGCCGAACCGCTTGAGCACGCCCTGGTACCACCGGGCGTCGTGCAGCCACCAGTGCTGGTACACCGCGTTCAGCTCGCCGTCGTGAGCGGCCGCCTGGTCGGCGGCCGCTCCGACGATCGGCTCCGTGCTGGTCACGGCCGGCCTCTCTGCTCGCCCCGCTTCAGCGGGGTGCTCGCGGGGCCGAACAGCAGGCTGACGTTGTGGCCGCCGAAGGCGAAGGAGTTGGAGAGCACCGTGCGCACCGCGCTCTCCCGGGCCTCGCCGCGGACGTGGTCCAGCTCGCAGTCCGGGCCCACCTCCTCCAGGTTGGCGGTGGCCGGCAGCAGGCCCTTGGCCAGCGCCAGCACGCTCACCGCGGCCTCCAGCGCACCGGTGCCGCCGAGCAGGTGCCCGGTCTGGCCCTTGGTGCTGCTGACCGCCGGGTGGTGGTCGCCGAAGACCGCGCGGATCGCCTTGGCCTCCGCCGAGTCGCCGATCTTGGTGGCGGTGCCGTGCGCGTTGATGTAGCCGACCTCGGTCGGGTCCACCCCGGCCACCGCGATGGCGCGCTTCATCGCGCCGGCCGCGCCCGCGCCGTCCGGGCGGGGAGTGGTGGGCTTGAAGGCGTCGGTGGTGGCGCCCCAGCCGATCAGGTCGGCGTAGCCGGCCGCACCGCGGGCCGCCGCGTGCTCGGCCCGCTCCACCACCAGCACGCCCGCGCCCTCGGCCAGCACGAAGCCGTTGCGGCGCTTGTCGAACGGGCGGCTGGCCTGGGTCGGGTCGGCCCAGTTGGTGGCCAGCGCCCGGGCGTGGCCGAAGGCCAGCGCACTGGTCGGGTTGAGCGGCGACTCGGCGCCGCCGCAGACCACCACGTCCGCACTGCCCTCGCGGATCAGCCGGTAGGCCTCGGCCACCGCGTGCGCGGAGGCGGTGCAGGCGGTGGCGATCGAGGAGCTGTAGCCCTGGATGCCGTGCTTGATCGCGATCCGGGCGGCCGCCATGTTGGGCAGCATGCCGGGCAGCAGGTACGGGCTGATCGCGGTGTGGCCGCGCTCCGCCCGGGCCAGGGTCTGCGCCTCGTAGGTGGTCAGGCCGCCGGCGCCGCTGCTGACCACGACGGCCACCCGCTCCGGGTCCACGTCCTGGCCGATGGTCAGGCCGGCGTCGGCCAGCGCGTCGTCGGCCGCGGCCAGGCCCATCAGCACGAACCGGTCCACCATCCGCACCTCGGTCTTCGGCAGCACCTCGGTGCCGTCGATCTCCGGGGCCAGGCCGGCGAAGGCGAGCGAGTCGCCCAGCACGTGGCCCTCGGGGACCTCGCGGATGCCGGACTTGCCGGCCACCAGCGCGGAGAAGACCTCCTCGGCGCCGCGGCCGAGCGGGGAGAAGAGGCCGAGGCCGGTCACCACGGCGGTCATGCGGACACCTCCGAGCCGATCAGCGTGGCCAGCTCGCCGCTGCGGTACAGCTCGCGCAGCGCGACCTTGCGGACCTTGCCGGTCGGGCCGAGCGGCAGCACCGCCGGGTCGATGGCGATGACCTCGCGGACCGCGCCGCGGACGTGCTCGTCCAGTCCGGCCAGCACCCGCTCCTTGAGCGCCGCGTCCAGCTCGACACCGGCCGCGGGGACCAGCAGCAGGGTGGCGGAGGCGGCCTCGCCGGCCTCGCCGGGCACCGCGACGAGGGTGCACTCCTGCACCTCGGGGTTGCCGGCCAGCACCTGCTCCTCGGTGGCGGCGGTGTAGAGCCAGGAGCCGTCCGCCAACTGCACCGAGTCGACCATCCGGTCCACGTGGTAGAAGTAGCCGGCCTCGTCCCGGTAGACCAGGTCGCCGGTCAGGAAGTAGCCGTTGCGACGGGTCCGGTAGGTGGTGGTGGAGTCGTTCCAGTAGCCGATCGAAAGGGTCGGCGCGGCGACGCCCAGCTGGCCCACCTGGCCGGCCGGCAGCTTCTCGGCGTTGTCGTCCAGCACCGCGCAGTCCGAGAAGGCGTGCGGCTTGCCGATGCAGCGGCCGTAGCGGTTGCTGTCCGGGGTGTGGGTGATGAAGAACTGCGAGTGGCCCATCTCGCTGGAGCCCAGGCCGTCGAGGAAGATCGAGCCCGGCCGGCGGACCTTCTTGCGGTCCTCCAGCACGTCCCGGCTACCGACCGCGATCAGCTTGCGGATGTGCGCCTCGTGCGCGCAGTCGCCGGTGTTCCACCAGGCCCGGACCGAGGAGAGGGAGCGGGAGGCCAGGTCGGTGCCGGCCAGCTCGGACCAGACCGCGGCGAAGCCCAGCACGCTCTCCGGCTGCCACTGCTCGATCGCCGACAGCACGGTCTCGCCGCGCGAGGAGGTCAGCACGGCCAGCTCGACGTGGCTGGAGAGCGCCAGGTTGACCGCGATCACGGTGGCCACGTGCGAGGAGGGCAGCGCGCTGAGGATCCGCTCCATGCCCTGCGGCTTCGGCAGCGAGAGGCGGTGCTTGATCGAGGCGTAGAGGCTGCGGTGCGAGTGGCCGACCGCCTTGGACAGGCCGGTGGTGCCGGACGAGTGGGTGATCACCGCCGGGTCGTCCTGGTGGTAGAGGTACTGGGCCGGTGCCGCGGCCGGGTCGCCCTGGCCCAGCGCCTTGACGTCCAGCAGCAGTTCGGCCTTGATCCCGTTGGCCAGCAGCAGGTCGCGGTGGGCGTCGTCGACCAGGACCGGAGTCGCGTCGCCGAACCGCACCTTGACGTAGCGGGCCGCGGTCTCGGCCGGCATCGAGCCGTTGATCAGCGCGGCGATCGCACCGAGGCGGGCCAGTGCGAGGAAGCTCAGCACCTGGTCGGCGCCGTCGGTGACCCAGACCGCGACCGGGTCCCGGGGGCGGATGCCGAGGTCGAACAGGGCGGCGGAGCGGGCGGCCACCCGCTCGCCCAGCTCGCGCAGGCTGAAGGCCTGCCAGGCGGGGTGGCCGTCCACCTCGGTGTCGAAGGTCAGCGCCGGGTCGTCGAGGCGGTTGCCGCGCTCGAGCAGGGAGGTGAGCACGTTCCCGGTGCCCAGCTGCGGGTCGGCCGCGAGTTCGGCCCGGTTCCACGGTGCGTTCATCGGCTGTCCTTTAAAAAGGTACGGGCTTAAGGGTTCTGGGGGAGCGGCGCCGTGGACCCGCCCGGGCCCAGCAGCACAGCGACGGCCTGGTCGGACTCGGTTCCGGGGCCGGCCAGTTCGGCCAGCACCACCAGCACCTCGTCGACTTCGCCGGTGGCCAGCATCAGCTCGGCCTGGGCGCTCGCGTCGTCCACCGGGTCGTCCACCGGGCTGACGCAGACCAGCGGACCGGTGATTCCCCAACGGGAGGTCACCCGGCCGCAGATCGAGTTCGGCACCGACTGGAAGAAGAGCAGCGGGGAGACCCGCTTGCCCGCGTCCACCAGTTCGGCGATGGTGCGTGCGGTCTCCCGGTCGCCGCCGGGGCTGACCAGGAGCAGGGCGGTGCGCTCGCCGGCCTCGGCGGGCAGCGGCGCCTCGCCGTGCCGGTCGGTGAGCGCGCGGTCCGCCACCCCGGCGACCAGGCCGGGGAAGTCGGAGGCGACGAAGCCGGGCACCGGGGCGGGCCTGCCGGCCTGCGGGTCGTACGCTGCGGCGGCCAGCACGGTGAAACCGGCCCGCTCCAGCTCCTTGGCGAGGGCGTTCGTCATCGACTCACCACCAGTGCGGTGTTGGCGCCGCCGAAGGCCGCGTTGAGGGTGAGCACGTGGCGCAGCGGCGCGCTCCGCGGCCGGTCCACCACGGTCAGCGGGCAGTCCGGATCGGGTTCGTAGCCGCCGCCGTTGACCGGCAGCCGGCCCTGGGTCAGGGCGAGCACGCTGACCGCGAGTTCGACCAGCCCGGAGGCCTCCAGGGTGTGTCCGTGCACCGACTTGGTGGAGCTGACCGGCACCCGGGCGGCGGTCTCGGCGCCCAGGGCACGGTGCAGTCCGGCGCTCTCCGCCGTGTCGCTGGCGGTGGTGCCGGAACCGTGCGCGTTCACGTAGTCCAGGTCCTCGGCGGTCAGCCCGGCCCGACGCAGCGCGGTGGCGACGGCCCGGGCCAGGCCCACGCCCTCCGGGTGCGGCTGGCTGACGTGGTAGGCGTCACCGGCCCGGCCCCAGCCGGCGATCCGGGCCAGCGGCTCGCGGCCCCGGTCGGCGGCGGCGGACTCGGCCTCCAGCACCACGGCCACCGCCGCGTCGCCGAGCAGCATCCCCTGCCGTCCCGCGCTGAACGGCCGCAGGCGGCCGTCCGAGGCGAGCGACCGGGCGCTGTCGAAGAGGGTGAAGCGGTCGGCCTCCAGGAAGTACCCGGCGGCGACCACCGCCCGCTCCAGCCGTCCGGCGGAGATCAGCGCGGCCGCGTCGGCGACCGCGGTGCTGGCGGCCACGCAGGCGGTGGTGTAGGCGCGCAGGGCGCCGCTCAGGCCGGTGGCGGCGGCCAGTCGGGCGGCCAGCGCGCCGGCCCGCAGGTCGGTCCGGTCGGCGCCGTCCGGCCGGGCGGCCGCCCGGTCATGGGTGCCGGCGAAGAACAGCGGGGTGCCGGCCAGCAGCTCGCCCTCCAGGCCGGCCGCCGCGGTGGCTCCCGCCACCACGGCCGCCAGCTCGGCGGCCAGGTCGGGGTCGCCGGGCAGCTGCGCGGCGACCTTGGTGCGGCGGGCCGAGACGTCGAAACGGTCCACCGGGACGAACCCGGCGGTGCCGTCGAAGACGGCCCCGGCCAGTGCGGCGGTGCCCCGCCCGCAGGCGGTGACCGCGTCCAGCGCGGTCACCGCCACGGGTCGGCCCGCCGGGGCGGGCAGCTCAGGCATCCGTGCTGCCCGCCAGGACCTCGTTGAGCACCTCGGCCGCGCCGGCCGCCTCGGACATCCGCTGCAGCTGGTCGTCGTCCAGGTCCAGCTCCACCTGGTGCAGCTGCTCCACCTGGTGGATCAGCCAGGCCAGCTCGATCGAGTCGATCTGCTCCGGCGTCTCGGACGCCGGCCGCTCCCGGTAACCGGCGAGCAGGCCCAGCACGGTGTCGCGGTCGATCCGCGCGGTCGTGCTCACTTGGCGACTGCGGCGGCGCGCTTGACGATCTCCTCGACCAGCTGGCCGATGTTCATCAGCGCCAGCTGCTCGGCCTCGTCCTCCTCGAACTTGACCCCGTACTTGTCCTCCACCTGGATGGAGACCTCGGCGATGGCCAGCGACTCCATGTCCAGGCCGTTCGGGCCCAGCTCGGTCTCCGGGGTGACGGCGGCGGTGTCGTAGTTCATGTCGGCGAGCACCTCGGTGAGGAAGGTGTAGACGTCGTCGTTCATGGGGTTCTGCCTCTCGATCGCCCGAGCCGTGGTCATGGCCCGGGTGGATGGGGGTACCCCCGGCCGAAGGCTGGGGGAGAATCGTCAGCCGGTCGGCGCGACGATGTGGGAGCGCAGCGCGACCGGGTCGCGCAGCGGCTTCCCGGTGGCGGTGCGCGGGAAGGCGGGCAGCACGTGCAGCGCCCGCGGCCGCTTGTACGGAGCCAGCAGCGGCTCCAGGGCGGTGGCCAGCCCGGCCTCGGCGGCCGGGTCGGCGAGGGTGAGGTAGGCGGTGATGTCGCGGTCGTGGACCACCACGACGTCGGCGACCGCGGGGAGTTCGGCGATGGTGCGCTCGACCTCCAGCAGGTCCACCTTGAGGCCGCCGATCGAGACCTGGGAGTCCAGGCGGCCGTGCACGGTGAGCAGGCCGTCGGCCGGGTCCAGGGTGCCGGCGTCCTTGGTGCGCAGCAGGCCGTCCACCCAGCGGGTCGGGTCGGTCAGGCCGACGTAGGGCGACTCGGCGGTGCGGATCAGGATCTGGCCGTCCAGGATCTCCAGCTCCATGCCGGGCGCCGGGGCCAGCCGCGGGCGGTGGGTGCCGCGCAGGTCGGTGGCGATGACGCCGACCTCGGTCATTCCGTACATGGTGCCCAGGGTGGCGCCGTAGCGCTCGGTGAAGAGCTTCCAGAGCCGGTCGCCGACCGCGTCGCCGCCGGTGATCATGCCCCTGAAGTGCGGCAGTTCGGGGGCGTTCGCGGCGGAGGCCAGGATCTCGGCCTGCACCGGGGCGCCGAGCACCGTGGTGGGCCGCGGGGCGGCGCCGATCGCCTTCCAGATGCCGTCCACCGTGGTGCGGGCCGGCAGCACCAGCTCGGCGCCGCGGTGCAGGGTGTGCAGCAGACCGCCGACCAGGCCCAGCACGTGCACGATCGAGGCCAGCACCACCACCCGCTCGCCGGGCTGCGGGAAGCCGTCCAGCTTGGTGTAGCGGATGATCTCCGCGGTCAGGTTCTCGACGCTGCGGCCGATCACCTTGGACGGCCCGGTGGAGCCCGAACTGAGCTGCAGCAGCGCGTGGTCGGTGGCGGCGGGCCGGCCGTCCCGGGCGGTGATCACGGTCTCCGTGACGGTGCCGAAGCCGCGCAGCGCGCCCGGCGCGCCCGCGGTGGACTCGACCAGGAACTGCGGCTCCAGCCGCTGCACCGCGGTGGCCACCTCGTTCGGCGCCAACCGGACGTCCAGCAGCGCGACTTGGCCGCCTAGCCGCCAGGCGGCCAGCAGTGTGGTGATCAGCGCCAGCGAGGGCGGCAGCCGCAGAGCGATGCTGCTGCCGGCGCGGGCACCCGCGTCGGCGAGCCGCTGCTGCTCCCGCTCGACGAGCTCGCGCAGTGCGGCGCGGTCCAGTGTGCTGTCCAGCGTCAGCGCGGGAGCGTCGTCCGCGCCACCCAGCAGAACATCGTCAACCCACGACATCCCAGGCCCCCATGAAATTGGTCCCCCGAGCACTTCCGATGTATTTGTCGAGCAGTCGCGAAATCATCGGGAACTCCGCTGCGGACCGCTCGTGGGCAGGCGTGAGCGCCTGCCTGTGAGCATTGCACGACTCAGCCACGCCGTCGGCCGGAGAAAATAGCTCGGCCACAGAATAAATTGGCGTGTTCCCGCCCCCGGTACCCGCAGCCTATGCGGCCCACGCAAAGCTGGTCAACCGATGACTGAATGTTACGCCTGAGTAGTCCGAAAACCTTCGGCGGCCTTGTGAAGGAATGCCGAAAGGCGCCGTGGCGTGGTTCGCCGCCACGGCGCTCGGAGAATGCCGGGTGAATTTATCGGGAAGTGATCAACGCCCGCGTGATATCCGAAAGTGACGGGCAGCCGGAGAGTGCCATCGCCTCGTCGAGTTCCTCGGCCAGCAGCCGCAGCACGCCGGCCGCACCCTGGGCGCCGGCCTGGGCCAGCCCCCAGAACACTGGTCGGCCAACCAGTGCCAGATCCGCGCCGAGCGCCAGCACCCGGAGCAGGTCGGCACCGCTGCGGATCCCGCCGTCCACCGCGACCAGGGCCCGGCCGTCCACCGCGTCCACCACCTCGGGCAGCGCGTCGGCGGCGGCGACCGCGGAGTCCAGCTGGCGGCCGCCGTGGTTGGAGACCACCACGCCGGACGCGCCGTGGGCCAGGGCCAGTTCGGCGTCCTCGGCGGTGAGGATGCCCTTGAGCACCAGCGGCAGCGCGGTGCGCTCGCGCAGCCAGGCCAGGTCGGCCCAGGTGATCGAGGAGTCGAACTGCTCGCGGGAGTGCCTCTCGATCGCCGAGGCGCCCTCGGTCCGCTCGTGCGAGCTGGACATCAGCGCGGCCGGCAGGTTGACCGCCCGGACGTCGCCGGGGACGGTGAACCCGCTGCGCACGTCGCGCGGCCGGCGCGCCACCCGCGGTGCGTCCACGGTCAGCACCAGGGCCTGGAAGCCGGCCGCGGCGGCCCGGTCGGCCAGTTCCACCAGCGCCTCGCGCTGCCGCAGCCAGTAGAGCTGCAGCCAGAGCGGGCCGCTCGCGGCGGCCGCGATGTCCTCCAGGGTGCGGCTGGCGAACATGCTGACGGTCAGCAGCGTGCCGGTCTCGCCGGCCGCCTTGGCGGTGGCCGTTTCGCCGTCCGGGCAGGCCAGCCGGTGGTAGGCCATCGGGGCCACGCCCAGCGGCGCCGCCAGCGGCGTGCCGAACACCGAGCCGGCCGGCGAGCAGCCGGAGACGTCCACCAGGACCCGTGGTCGGATCCGCAGCCGCTCCAGCGCCGCCCGGTTGGCGGCAAGGGCGGACTCGCTCCCGCTGCCTCCCTGGATGAAGTCCCAGACCTGCTCGGTGAGCCCGGCCCGGGCAGCCGACTCGTAGCTTGCTATGTCAAGCACCTGTCCGCTCCTGTCCCCCGTGCGATCGAACTCGAGCGTTGTGACCGCACGGTCGTTCACTTAATATCATGCTGGTCCCGCTCGCGGCGGGTCAAGGACCGCCCGGCTGACACGCCGGGACGAAGAAGTGAACACGGTGAACACCAGGAGTGGCTCCGACAAGCGCGCGACAATGGGGGTTGACACGTGGGTGACCAGCGAATCGCGCGGGGGAACCAGACGCGCCGAACGGTCCTGCAGCGGGCCGCCGAGATAGCGTCGGTGGAAGGCTTGGAGAACATTTCGCTCGGCCGCCTGGGGGCCGAGGTGGGGATCAGCAAGAGTGGTATCTTCTCGCTGTTCGGCTCCAAGGAGGAGCTCCAGTTGGCGACCGTCAGGTCGGCGATCAGTTTCTATCTGGAGCACCTGATCACACCTAATCGGCAACTCCCGGAAGGGATTGTCAAAGTCCGTTTGCTGTGCGAAGCTTGGCTGCGCAGTTCGATGGTCCGGATTTTCCCCGGCGGCTGCTTCTTCTTCGCCGCCTCGGTCGAGTTCGCGGGCCGCCCGGGAGCGGTCCGGGACCTGCTCGCCGGAACGCAGCGCGAATGGTTCCACTACGTCGAGCGGGTCATCGAATCAGCCGTCGAAGCCGGTGAGTTGACAGCGGAGACCGATCCCGCTGGGCTGGCCTTCGAACTGCTCTCGCTGCTCGACGGTGCCAACAGCACCTCGCTGCTGCACGATGACGACACCGCCTACCAGAAGGCCGCCACCGCGATCCTGCGGCGGCTGCGGTCGGCGGCCACCGATCCGTCCCTGCTCGCCGAACCGCCCGCGCTGCTGTCCGTCGCCTGATCAGCGCCCAAGCCCTGGAGACACGCACCATGCCATTCGACCCCCAGGTGCAGGCCATGCGCGCGGCCAAGGCCGCCGGCGCGGTGCGCCCGCTCTACACCATGGGCATCGACGAGGCCCGCGCCGCGGACCTGGCCGCGATCCAGGCCGATGCCGGCCGTCCCGAGCCGGTCGGCGCCGTCACCGACACCGAACTGCCCGGCCCAGACGGCGCCCTGCCGGTGCGGGTCTACCGCCCCGAGGGCGAGGGCCCGTTCCCGGTGCTGGTCTACTACTTCGGCGGCGGCTGGACCCTGGGCAGCATCGACACCTCGGACGCGATCTGCCGCGCGCTGACCAACGCCGCGGGCTGCGTCACGATCGCGGTCGGCTACCGGCTGGCCCCCGAACACCGCTTCCCCGCCGCGGTCTTCGACTGCCTGGCGGCGCTGGAGTGGGCCGCGGAGCAGGCGCCCGAGTACGGCGGCGACCCGGCCCGGCTGGCGGTCGGCGGCGACAGCGCGGGCGGCAACCTGGCCGCCGTGATCTCGCTGCTGGCCCGCGACCAGGACGGCCCGGCGATCAGCGCCCAGCTGCTGGTCTACCCCAACACCGACCATGCCTCGGCGACCGCCTCGATGGCCGAGAACGACGACCCGCTCTTCTTCAACCACCGCTCGGTGGACTGGTACTGGAACCACTACCTGGCCGATCCGGCGGACGGCGCCGACTTCAAGGCCTCCCCGCTGCGTGCCGCCGACCACTCCGGGCTCCCCCCGGCCCTGGTGATCACCGCGGAGTACGACCCGCTGCGCGACGAGGGCGAGGCCTACGCGGCCAAGCTGGCCGAGGCCGGCACCGAGGTCGAACTCAGCCGCTACGACGGCGTGGTGCACGGCTTCTTCGCGATGTCCGGGGTGCTGGACGCGGGCCGGAAGGCGATGGCCCAGGCGGCCGGCTTCCTGCGCCGCCGGCTCGCCCCGCAGGCGCCGGTGCTGCTGCGCCAGGACGAGCTGCACGGCTCGCTGAGCGACCCGGTGCTGGACGCGATGAACTTCCTCAACGAGGTCACCTACCGCTTCCCCGAGGCGATCTCCTTCGCGCCCGGCCGCCCGTACGAGGGCTTCTTCGAGGTCGAGCAGATCGACGAGTACCTGCGGCGCTACCTGGACCGGCTGGCCGAGGACGGCCTGGACCGCGACCGGGTGCGCACCCAGCTCTTCCAGTACGGCCGCACCAACGGCCAGATCCACCAGCTGATCGCCCGTCACCTGGCCAACGACGAGTCCATCGAGGTGCCCGCCGAGTCGGTGGTGGTCACCGCCGGCTGCCAGGAGGCGATGCTGCTGGCGCTGCGCGCGCTCTGCACCGGCCCCGGCGACGTGCTGCTGGTCAGCTCGCCGGCCTACGTCGGGATCACCGGCGCGGCCCGGGTGCTGGACATCGAGATCGCCCCGGTGCCGGAGGGCCCGGACGGCCTGGAGCCGGCCGCGGTGGCCGCCGTGGCACGGGAGTTGCGGGCCGCGGGCAAGCGGCCGCGGGCGCTCTACCTGGTGCCGGACTTCGCCAACCCCTCGGGCACCACGCTGCCGCTGGAGGTCCGCCGGGAGCTGCTGGCGCTGGCCGGCGAGCAGGACCTGCTGATCCTGGAGGACAACCCGTACGGCTTCTTCGTCCGGGAGGGCTCGCCGCTGCCCACCCTGAAGTCCCTGGACACCGCCCACCGGGTGCTCTACCTGGGCTCGTTCGCCAAGACCGCGTTCCCCGGCGCCCGGGTCGGCTACCTGGTGGCCGACCAGCCGGTGCTCGGCGCGGACGGCGGCCGCGGGCTGCTGGCCGACCAGCTCTCCAAGATCAAGAGCATGACGACGGTCAACACCTCCGCGGTCAGCCAGGCGGTGATCGGCGGCATGCTGATCGCCTGCGACTGCAAGTTGCGGGAGGCCAACGCCCCGGCCGTCGCGCACTACCGCAACGCGCTGGAGACCCTGCTCACCGAGCTGGCCAAGGCCTTCCCCGTCGACCGGCAGGACGGGCCGGACGGCCACGGGGTGAGCTGGAACCGGCCGCGCGGCGGCTTCTTCCTGGTGGTGGACGTGCCGGTGCCGATCGACCAGGCGGCGCTGGAGCGCTCGGCCCGGGAGTTCGGCGTGCTCTTCACGCCGATGGGCGACTTCTACCTGCACGACGCCGGCTCGCACCAGCTCCGGCTGTCCTGCAGCTACCTGAGTGACGACCAGATCGCGGAGGGCGTGGGCCGACTGGCCGCCTTCCTGACCGCCGAGCGTGCCCGGACCGTTTCTGGAAGGAACCGCACCGATGGGTGACCTGCTGCAGGGCAAGCGGATTCTGGTGACCGGGGTGATCACCGACTCCTCGATCGCCTTCGACGTGGCCCGGCTGGCCCAGGAGGAGGGCGCCGAGGTGGTGCTCACCGGCTTCGGCCGGCTCAGCCTGGTCAACCGGATCGCCGCCCGGCTGCCCAAGCCGGCCCCCGTGATCGAGCTGGACGTGACCGACCAGGAGCAGCTGGACAGCCTGGCCGAGCGGGTCCGCGAGTACGTGCCCGCGCTGGACGGGGTGGTGCACTCGGTGGCCTTCGCGCCCAAGGAGGCGCTGGGCGGCAACTTCCTGAACGCCGGGTGGAGCGACGTGGCCACCGCCGTGCAGGTCTCCGCCTACTCGCTGAAGTCGCTGGCGATGGCCGCGCTGCCGCTGATGGAGCGCGGCGGCTCGATCGTCGGCATGACCTTCGACGCCCGCTACAGCTGGCCCAGCTATGACTGGATGGGCGTGGCCAAGGCCGCGCTGGAGTCCACCTCCCGCTACCTGGCCCGCGACCTCGGCCCGCACGGTGTGCGCTGCAACCTGGTCGCGGCAGGACCGATCAAGACCAAGGCGGCCACCTCGATCCCCGGCTACGGCGGCTTCGAGGAGGTCTGGGCGCAGCGCGCCTCGATCGGCTGGGACCCGACCGACCCGGAGCCGGCCGCGCGCGGCGTGGTCGGGCTGCTGTCGGACTGGTTCCCGCGCACCACCGGCGAGGTGCTGCACGTGGACGGCGGAGTCCACGCCACCGGCTGCTGAGGCCCGTCCCAAGTACGTCCTGACGCTCGATCCGACGCACGTTCCGATGTTCCGAGGGGGAACACCGTGATCACCGATCCGACCGACCGCGCCGAGTACGCGCTGCTCCACGACCTGCAGCCGGTGGTCGGGGAGAACCTGGACCGCCACCTGGCCGTGGCCCGCGACTGGTTCCCGCACGAGTACGTGCCGTGGAGCCAGGGCCGCGACTTCGAGGGCCCGCTCGGCGGCGAGGCCTGGGACCCGGCGGAGGCCAAGCTGGACGAGGTGTCCCGCACCTCGCTGGTGGTCAACCTGCTGACCGAGGACAACCTGCCCGGCTACCACTTCGCCATCGCCCAGTTCGGCCAGGACGGCGCCTGGGGCACCTGGGTGAACCGCTGGACCGCCGAGGAGGCCCGGCACGGCAGCGCGCTGCGCGACTACCTGCTGGTGACCCGCACCGTGGACCCCCGGGAGCTGGAGGTGGCCCGGATGGTGCACATGTCCGGCGGCTACCAGCGCCCGGACGGCTTCAGCGCGTTGCACGCCATCGCCTACGCGGCGTTCCAGGAGCTGGCCACCCGGATCTCGCACCGCAACACCGGCCTGCACAGCGGGGAGCCGATCTGCGACGGGCTGCTCGCCCGGATCGCCGCGGACGAGAACCTGCACATGCTCTTCTACCGCAACCTGGTCGCCGCGGCCTTCGAGATCGCCCCGGACACCGCGATGCGGGCGGTCGCCGACGTGGTGATCGGCTTCGAGATGCCGGGCTCCACCATCAAGGACTTCGGCCGCAAGTCGGCGAAGATCGCCATGGCCGGCATCTACGACCTGCGGCAGCACCACGACGAGGTGGTCCAGCCGATCCTGCGCCAGCTGCGGGTCTTCGAGCGCACCGGGTTCGGCCCGGAGGGCGAGCGGGCGCGCGAGGAGCTGGGCGCCTTCGTCGCCGCGCTGGACGGGCAGGCGACCGCCTTCACCGACCGCCGCTCGGCGATCCTGGCCGGGCGGGCCCGGCGGGCGCTGGCCGCGTAACGTCTCCGCGCGGGCGGGGGGGGGGGGGGGGGGGGGGGGGGCCCCCCCCCCCCCCCCCCCCCCCCCGGCGGCGCCCCCCCCCCCGCCCGCCCCCCCCCCCCCCGCCCCCCCCCCCCCCCCCCCCCCCCCCCC